>JBAPSR010000162.1:0-3300 GCA_049281755.1 Binataceae bacterium (SeqCode) | reverse complement strand
GTGGTGCGGAAGATCCGGACGTACTCGCGCTGCTCGGGGGCCAGGCGCGACTCCCACAGCAGATCTGCCATGCCCAGCATCGCGTTCATCGGGGTGCGGATCTCGTGGCTCATTCCGGCAAGAAATTCCGACTTGGCGCGGGTCGCGGCCTGCGCGGCAACGCTGGCGGCGACGATTTGCGCCTCCGCCTGCTTGAGCGCGGAGATATCGCGCATGATTACGAGCACGCAGTCATAGCCGCCGAGCTCGAGGATCGAAGCCGAAACAAGAGTAGGCGAAGTTTCGCCGGCGCGCTTGCGGAACCGCACCTCAACGTTGTGGGCTTTGCCATGTTTGGCCAGGGCGACTCCGACCCGAGACAACTCTTCATTCGACGCGATCATATCGAGTTCGAACGGGTCGTGGCCGAGCACTTCGTCGCGCGAATATCCAGATGCGCGCAGGAAGGCGTCGTTTACGTCGATAAATTTGAGATCCGTGAGGTTTTGAATCGAGATCGGATCGAGGCTGTGACGGAAGACGCTTTCAAACTTGGCCGCGTTTTCACGCAGTGCGCGTTCGAAACTACGGCGCTCACGCCGCATCCGTTCGGCGAACACGGTGGTGGCCTGCGCGACCGCGATCGCGCCAATCAGGACCGCCCAGAATGGTGAATCGATGTTGCCTCGCGACGCCGCAAGCTGCGTGATCGCGAAGGTTGCGGCGCAGACCGCGTTCATCGCGCCTTGCCACCATCCGTTCCACGGCAGCAGCGCAGCGCTTCCAACCGCGATGACGATCACGGCGAAGAGCTGGTTGAGCGGCGAGTGGAGGATGAGGCCCGAGTACGCGCCGTTGAACGCGATAAAGCTGCATCCGCCTAGCGCGACCTGCCGCCAGTAAGGAACCAGGCGCGGATGCAGCATCGCAGCCGCGCACAGCGCCATCACGGCGACATTGGCAAGATGACGCAGCACGAACGATTCTCGCAGTCCGTGCGCCAGCCCCATGTCGCCGTGGATATAAACGAATTGGACCGTCAGAAAGATCAGCGCGCCTGCGGTGACGCGCAGCGCGCCCTCACGATTGTCGGGAGCGGCGGCTACGCGAGACGTTTCCTGCGCGCGCGCGCTCTGTCGCGTGCGTGCAACTTCCAGCGCCGAGTTGGCAGAAAGAAAGGGGGGACCAGCCGCGTTTTCAGAGTTTTCGGGTGCTGTGGACATAGGAAGGTTGATCAATCCGATCCGGAGAGCAACAGCCATGCCATCAGGATGGGGCGCGCGATCGTCGTAAGAGGCGGTTGGCGTTCATTCCCGGAATCTGCGTTGTACCCGATGATGCCGCTTATTTCCATTGCCCAAATACATCGTTGGATCGCGCGCGGGAGCATTCAGTCCTGCTCGATATAGGTCGGGAACCGGTGCGCACTTCCGGTTCCTTCGGAGCCGATGGTTATAGCCAGGGGAAACTCGCGGCCGTCGCGATGCAGCATCACCAGATCCAGTTTCCGGTCGAGCAACGCGCCGGGTCCTTTCGACGACATGAAGTGCCTAAGCCCAGCTTCATGCGCGGCTCGATGGCGCTCGGGGATAATCAATTCGGAGAGCTTGCGCCCGATCGCCTCGTCCCGCGACCATCCGAACCGCTCCTGGGCTGCGGCACTCCAGTCCACCACGATACCGGCGCCGTCCATCACGAATGCGGGAGTCCGAGCGTCGGTGCGGTGAAGGGATTCTGAAGTCTTGTTCATCTACCTTAAATTGCTACTTTATTTGCCGCTTAATTTCCTGTTAATTTCGCCCGCCCGCAGCGCTGCCGCGTGCGAAGATCATGGCGCGAAATCGTTTCGCGGGCAATCGGGGGGAACCTGAAGCGTCCTGCCGCGGGCAACGTCTAACAGATCACGTGAGCGCGCACGGCGACCTGTTGTGTGACGCGGCTTGTCATAGGAAGATCGATCAGAAGGCGATGACGGCGATAAAGACAATCACCACCTGCACCCGAACCCGCGGTCGTGCGCAGCGTATGGCTATCGCGCTCGGTGTGATGCTGCTGCTAGCAGGCGGGTGGGCGTCGCTCGCGTCGGCGCAGGCGACGCAGCAGATGGTGATTCCGCAGAGCCAGGGCGGAGCCGGATCGACGCTCGAACTGCCTACGACGCCGCAGCAGCCCAGCGCGTCGCTGAATATCCCGCCGCAGGTTCAGCAACCGCAGCCCGGACAGGAACTCGAGCTGCCGACTCGCGAGCTGCGCGAACAGCCCGGCTACGCACAGGTCACGGTGACGGTGACCGACCCGCGCGGCAGCTATCTTACCGGGCTTACGAAAGACGATTTCAAGCTCCAGCTCGACGGCCACCTGCAACCGATCCAGTTTTTCCGCCAGGATACGAACACGCCGGTCTCAGTCGGAATCGTGGTTGATACTTCCGGCAGCATGCAGCCCAAGATTCCGCAGGCGCGGATCGCGATTGCGCAATTCCTGCGTGATTTGAATGATCGCGACGACGTTTTCCTGTTCGCATTTTCCGACCGGCCGTATCTGTTGCAGCCGTTCACGATGAATCATTCCCTGGTGATGTCGAAGCTCGGCCTGCTGCGCGCCAACGGCGAAACCGCGCTGTTCGACACGATCATGCGCGGCCTGCAGATGGTCGAGCACGGGCGCTACGACAAGAAGGCGTTGCTGGTCGTTACCGACGGGATGGACAACCAGAGCCGCGAGACGGTTGAGGGTGTCGTGAACGAGGCGCGCCGCCTGGGCGTGCTGATTTACTCGATTGGAATTGGGGACCCGAATGCGACTGCGGGCTTGGGCAGTATCGCAATCGGGCCACTGGTGTTGGGTGGTGGCGATGTCGATCGAGTCGATGCGGAAACGTTGACCGCGCTCTCAAAAGAGACCGGCGCGCGCACCTATATAATTCATCAGGTCGGAGATGGCGCGCAGTTGCGCGCTGCGTGCGAGCAGATCAGCCTCGAACTGCGCGAGCAGTACACAATAGGATTTGTCGCGCCTGACGCGTCGGCCGGCGGATACCGCAGCGTTCACGTTGACCTCCCGACGCACCCCGACGTCGCGGTGCGCGTGCGCAAGGGCGTGGAAGTAGGGGGAGCGCGCGCCTACGCATCCGGCCCTGACGTTCCGTAGCAAGCCGACGTTTCAGTAGGGGCCGTCCCGGCGGCCTCTTAGTCGAAGAATAATACCGCAGCGTTCAGCGCTGGGGCTCTTCGGCGGTGCGCACCAGTTGTCCGTCGCGGGCGACCTGCCCAAGATTGATCGCGACCATTTCGTTTCCAGTCAGACCTTCGACCACTTCAC
>JBAPSR010000161.1:0-2693 GCA_049281755.1 Binataceae bacterium (SeqCode) | reverse complement strand
GGGACGGCAAGGTCGTGCGCCAGAACATCCTCAAGCAGACCGTAATGATCGCGCTCGACAACGAAGGCCCCGTCATCGAAGCAACGCTCGAAGACCTCGAAACCTCGCGCCAGAACTAATCCTCCAGGCTGACTGTTCGCCCTCTCACGTACGGCCATAGTTCCCCCTTCCGGTCCGGGAAGGTGGCAGGGGTCAGGTCGATGCCGGTGGCAGTATTTCTACCCTAACACTCGTTAGGTTTTTTGCCAGATTTGTTCATGGCTGAATTGTTCAGCCTTACGCTCTCCATCGCACTGTGTAGAATAGAGCGCATGGAGATGCCCCAGACATATCCCGCCACTTCCCATCAGCATCTCCCAAGGCTATATCGCGTAGCGATTCTTACGCATCCCGACCTTCAGCCTGTCAAATTCGCAAAATGCAAGACCTCATGCAAAGCCACATTTGAAACCGAATTATCCAGCATTGTCATCGAATATTTCCCATGAGTAAACCAAATTTGCCGGACCAAACCCACCGCAGAAACGTCGTTTCCAAGTCGATCAGCGAATCTCGAATGCGGACCGTTGTATATGGCGCTCGCAATGACGATCGACGGCTCGGCTGAGGCTACGATACTCATGCGCCAAAACCACATCCGTCATTCCGAGCCCCGGGCGAGGAATCCCGAGGCGTCCATGCGACGAATCCAGATCTCATGCAGTGTCCTCTCGTTCAAGCCTCTTCGCGCCGCGACGCCGGTCGCGTCGCGATTCTGCGCCGGTTATTCTCGGTAGCTCGATGACGCAGCGAATCCATATCACCACGGCGATCCACTACAGCAACGGCCCTCCGCATCTCGGCCACGCGTACGAGGATATTGCCGCCGACGCCTACGCGCGCCATCTGCGGCGCAAAATCGGCGGCGCAAACCTGACCTTCGTCACTGGCACCGACGAGCACGGGCAAAAGAATCGCGACGCCGCCGCGAAGCAGAACCTCGATCCAAAAGCGTTCGCGGATAAAATCAGTGCGCTGTTTCGCACCACCTTCGACCGGCTCGAAATCAGCTACACCAACTTCGTCCGTACCACCGATCCGATGCATGAGGCGTTCGTGCGCAAGATGCTCGCGCGCACTTACGAGCGCGGCGACATCTACTTCCGCGATTACGAAGGTCTCTACTGCGTCGGATGCGAGCGCTTTTACACCGAGAAGGAGTTGCTGCCCGGAAATATCTGCCCCGAGCACAACACGCCGGTCGAGCTGCTGAAGGAATCGAATTATTTTCTCAAACTCGAAAAATATCGCGACGCGATCCGCGCGCATATCAAGGCCAACCCCGGTTTCATCCGTCCTGAACGCTACCGCAACGAGGCGCTCAGGATGTTCGACGAGCCCCTTGCCGATCTTTGCATCTCGCGCCCGAAGGCGCGCCTGGATTGGGGAATCGAGCTGCCGTTCGATTCGAAGTACGTCACCTATGTCTGGTACGACGCGTTCTGGGCTTACCTGAGTGAGCTGCCCGACACCAGCGACACCGCGCTGGCGGCGTTACTGCCTGCCACCGAGCACTTTATCGGCAAGGACATCCTGAAGACTCACGCGGTGTACTGGCCCGCGATGCTGATGGCGGTCGGCCTGCCGCTCTATCGCTGTCTCAACGTCCACGGGTTCCTGAACCTTGAAGGCGCGCGGATGTCGAAGAGCTCGGGCAATAGGATCGACCCGCTCGAACTCGGCGAACGATTCGGCTCGGATGTGTTACGCCATTTTGTCCTGCGCGAGTTCGTTTACGGACTCGACGGAGATTTCACCGAAGAGCGGCTCGTCGAGCGCTACAACGCCGACCTTGCCAACGACCTCGGCAATCTGACCAGCCGCGTGCTCGCGATGGCGGCTCGCTATTTCGACGGCGAGCTCACGAAGGCTCCAGGAGCCAATGTCGAGGATCGCGCGCTATGCGATTCATTTGCCACGGTGGCCTCGCGGAGCGCCGCGCAGGTCGAAGATCTTGCGTTCAATCGCGCGCTCGAAGCGATTTGGCAATCGCTCGACGTGGCCAACAAATATATCGTCGCGACTTCGCCATTCACCCTCGCGAAGGATCCCGCGAATCTGCCGCGCGTCGCCGAGATTTTGGCGAACTTGTGCGAGGGGCTGCGCGTCGTGGCCGACACGCTCGAGCCGTTCATGCCGGCGACCTCGCAAAAGATTCTCGATCTGCTCGCTGTCGATGAAGCGACCGCGCATGCGCCATTCGGCGAAGGCCTCAGGCCCAGGCATCGCGTGAACGCGGCGACTCCTCTGTTTCCGCGAATCGAAAAAAAGAAAACTTAGCGCGGTGCTCCGATGATGACGCCGCTCATCGACACGCACTGCCATTTGGCGGATCCAAAGCTCGACGGAGATCTGGAGGGCGTGCTCGAACGCGCCCGCATCGCAGGAATCGCGAAGATAGTATCGGTCGGCGCGATCGGACCTGTCGAGTGCGACCGCCGCACAGTCGAAATCGCGGAGCGTCACGAGCATATTTTCGCCGCGATCGGAGTGCATCCGCACGACGCGAAGGATTGCACCCTTGCGCGAATCGCGGAACTGCGCGAGCTTGCGCGCTCGCCGCGCGTGGTCGCGATCGGCGAGAGCGGTCTGGATTTTCACTACCTGCACTCGCCCGCCGAGGCGCAGGAGGCGGCGCTGCGGCGTCATCTGGA
>JBAPSR010000160.1:0-3221 GCA_049281755.1 Binataceae bacterium (SeqCode) | reverse complement strand
CGCGATGACCGCAAACGACGCGGATACAATGCATCGCGCGCTCGAAGCGTCGGGCGTCCAGAGCCAGGTCGGCCTGGTGATGCGCTTTTCGCCCGTCTATGCCGTAATCCGCGCGATGATCCGCGAGCCGGAAGCGGGAGCGCTGATCGCGGTCACGATGCGCGATGATCAGGATTTTCCGATTCGCGGAGCGCATCCGAGCGCGTGGCGCAACGACCCGGCGATTACCGCCGGCGGCACGCTGATCGAGCATTCGGTCCACGACTTCGACATCCTGACCTGGATGTTCGGGAAGGTGAACCGCATCTATTGCCGCACCCGCAATCTCCACGGCGCGCCCGGGGTCGAAGACTTCGCCGCGACCCATCTCGAATTCGCGGGCGGTCATCAGGTGCAGCACACTTCCGTGTGGCATCACGTGATGCATCGCCCGAGCAACCGGCGCCTCGAGGTTTTTTGCGAGAAGTTGTTTATCGCTTGCGACAGCGACTCGACCGGGCCAATCATTGTCCAGCGCGCCGACGCCGAGCGCGAAGAAATTATCCCGGAAATTGAAGTGATGGCGCGATTCTCCGATATCCTGCTTGTCGAGCGTCCCTATCTTGCGCCGATGAAGGATTGGTTCGCGGTCGGTTACGCGCTCGAGGACGCGACGTTTATTGCCGGCCTGCGCGGCGCGTGCGAGATCGATCCGGGTTTCGGCGAGGGCGTGAAAGCGCAGCGCCTGGTGGAAGCGGCCTATGAATCAGCGCGGCGCGGCGCGCCGGTCGAAATCAAAAATTAAAGTAATAGTTTAGAATTGACTAAAATGAGGATTTCGCAAAACGCATGATCGACTTCGAGCTTACCGAAGAACAGCAGATGATCCGCGACACCGTCGCCGCGTTCGCCCGCGAAGAAATTCGCCCGGCCGCGCGCCCCGCCGACGAGAGCGGAAGTATTCCGAGCGCGCTGATCGCGAAAATCGCGGAGCTCGGCCTGGTCCGCGGCGCCATCCCTGAGAATGCCGGCGGCGACGGCGGAGAGCGCTCCGCGGTGACCGGCGCGATCGTCGCCGAAGAGCTCGGCTACGGCGACCTGGCGATCGCGATTCACTGCCTCGCGCCCCGCCTGCTCGCCTATCCGATCCTCGAGATGGGCACCGAGGCGCAGAAAACCAGGATTCTGAAGCCGCTGGCCGCATCCGGGTTTGTGGCGGCGACGGCGGCGGTGATGGAGCCGCGATGGGACTTCGATCTGACTGATCTCAAGACCATCGCAAAACGCGACGGTGCGAACTGGATTCTCTCCGGCGCCAAATCAGGAGTGCCGATCGCGGCGGAGTCCGAGACGATCCTGGTGTACGCGAAAAGCGGCGCGGGCGACGGCTTTGCTGGCGTCGAGGCGTTTATCGTGCCGCGCGCGACGGCGGGCGTTACGGTTGGCGAGCGCGAAAAAAACATGGGCCTCAAGGCGCTCGCGACCTACGAGATTCAGCTCAAAGACGTGAAGCTCGGCGAGGGCGCGCGCGTGGGCGCAGACAAGGGGATCAACTACTCGCGCCTGATGAGCGAGGCGCGCGTCGGATTCGGCGCGATGGCGGTCGGCGTGATGCGCGCGGCGTTTGAGTACGCGCGCGACTACGCCAAGGAGCGCAAGGCATTCGGCGTGCCGATCGCGACCAAGCAGGCGATAGCGTTCATGATCGCCGACATGGCGATCGAAATTGACGCGGCGCGGCTGCTCTTGTGGGAGGCCGCCGCGCATCTGGACAAAGGCGCCGACGCGCTCGAGGAAAGTTATCTGGCCAAAAATTACGCCGCGGCCAGCGTGCTGCGCGTCACCGACAACGCGGTGCAGGCGCTCGGAGGCCACGGCTATATCCGGGAGCATCCGGTCGAGATGTGGTTTCGCAACGCGCGGGGATTTTCCGCGCTCGATGGGATCGCCACGGTTTAAATCGCAGGAATTAATCGCGCGGAGAATCAATCATGATCGATTTTGAACTCGAACCGCAGGTAATCGAACGGCTCAAGATGTATCACATGGTCGCCAAGAACGTGATGCGCCCGATCTCGCGCGAGTACGACGAACGCGAGCACGAGGATCCCGAACAGTTCTTCCAGACGATGTGGCAGGCGCAATCGCTCGCGGACGTCGCGCCGGGCGGAGATATAAAAAGAGACACAAAAAAAGACGGCGCGCGCGACGCGAAGCCGTCCGCGCCCAAGCTCCGAAACCTCCTTACCTGCGCGACCACTGAAGAGCTGTGCTGGGGCGACGCGGGCCTGTTCCTTTCCACTCCGAACAGCGGCCTGGGCGGGGCGGCGGTGATGGCGGCCGGAACCTCCGAGCAGAAGTCGCGCTTCCTTAAGCGGTTCACCGAGGGCGAGCCGAAGTGGGGCGCGATGGCTATAACCGAGGCCGCATGCGGCTCGGACTCGGCGGCGATCCAGACCACCGCCGCGCGCGACGGCGACCATTGGGTGATTAACGGCACCAAGATTTTCTGCACCGGCGGACAGCGCGCGGTCGAGAAATCGGACGGCTTCGTGGTCGTGTGGGCCACGGTGGACAAAAGCGCCGGCCGCGCCGGAATAAAATCGTTTGTAGTCGAACGCGGCGCACCCGGCATGTCGGTGGCGCGGGTCGAGAACAAGCTGGGGATCCGCGCCTCGGACACCGCGATGATCATCTTCGACAACTGCCGCGTGCCGCTGGATCATCTGCTGGGCAGCGCCGAGGTGCGCAAGGACGGCGGTTTCAAGGACGCGATGGCGACCTTCGATGCGACCCGGCCAATCGTCGCCGCGATGGCGATCGGAGTAGGGCGCGCCGCGCTCGATTACATCCGCGAGTTCCTGCGCGAGAACAAGGTGCCGGTGCGCTACGGAATCTCGCCGCGCAGGCTATCCGCGATCGAGCGCGATTTCATGGACATGGAAGTGCAGCTCAAGGCCGCGCGCTTGCTGACCTGGCGCGCCGCGTGGATGCTCGATACCGGCAAGCGCAACAACCTTGAAGCCTCGATGGCGAAAGCGAAGGCCGGACTGGTCGTCACCCAGATCACGCAGAAGGCGGTCGAGATATTGGGGCCGCTCGGCTACTCGCGCAAGCTGCTGCTCGAGAAATGGATGCGCGACGCGAAGATCAACGACATTTTCGAGGGCACCCAGCAGATCAACATGTTAATCGTCGCCCGCCGCGTGCTCGGCTACGGCAACAAGGAGCTGAACTGAGCC
>JBAPSR010000159.1:0-18153 GCA_049281755.1 Binataceae bacterium (SeqCode) | reverse complement strand
CGCGCGCCCTTGCAATAGACGCCGCGCGGCTCGCCCGCGATCGAACGAATCAGATCGAGGTAATGGATCGAGTGCATCAGCACTTCGAGCCGCGGCGCGCCGCGCAAAAATGCCCAATACTCCCATGGAGTATGGAGCACGACCCGGACCTCGATATCCGTGATATCGCCGAGCGCGCCGCGCGCGATTGCGTCCTTCAGCGCGAGCATGTTGGGTGCGAAGCGGAGCTGGAAATTCACCGCGGCGGCAAGCTCGCGCTCGCGGCATAGCGCCAGGATCTTGCGCGCCTCTTCCAGGTCGCGGCCCATCGGCTTCTGCATCAGCACCGCAGCGCGCGGAGGCAGCTTTGCGAGGATCGCGGCGATCGCGCCGGGAGGAACCGCGAGATCGAAGATCGCGCCCGGGACGGCGACCGCCTGTTCGAGCGAATCGAACACGGGCGCGAGCTTGAACTGCTCGGCGCGCTCGCGAGCCGCGTCGCGACTCAGATCGAAAATCCCGGCGACCGGAAAATTGAGCCGCGCATATGTCGGGAGGTGCGCGTCGCGCACGATACTGCCGGCTCCGATCACGACGATCGGCCGCGGCGCGTGCGGCAGCGGCCAGCGCTGGCGCAGATCGTCAAGCGGTGCGGATTGCGTTGCCATCGCGCGTGGCCAGGATGCTACCATGCCGCGCGGAGGCATCGACAATGGCCCGCAGGATCATCGAACTGGTCGCCCGCGACATCCGTACGCCAACGTCGCGCACGCTCGCCGGTTCCGACGCGGTTCATAAAGATCCCGACTACTCCGCGGCCTACATCGTGCTCCGAACCGACGCAGGCGACGGACTCGAAGGTCACGGACTCACCTTTACGATCGGACGCGGCACCGAAGTGGTGCTGAAGGCGGTCGAGGCGCTGCGCCATCTGATCGTCGGCGTGACGCTCGAACAGATCACCGCCGACTTCAACGGCTTCTGGCGCAGTCTCACCAACGAGAGCCAGCTTCGGTGGCTCGGTCCTGAGAAGGGCGTGCTGCATCTCGCGACCGCGGCGATCGTGAACGCGGTTTGGGATCTGTATGCGAAGAGCGAAGGCAAGCCGGTGTGGAAGCTGGTCGCGGATATGACGCCGGAGCAGTTCGTCGCGTGCGTCGATTTTCGCTACCTGTCCGATGCGCTCACGCGCGAGCAGGCGCTCGAAATCCTGCGCCGCAATCTTGCGGGCCGCGCAGTGCGCGAGGCCGAGATGCGCCGCGACGGCTATCCCGCCTACATCACCTCGGCCGGATGGCTGGGCTATCCCGACGATAAAGTGCGCGCGCTGTGCCGCGAGGCGCTCGACCAGGGATGGACGCGCTTCAAGATGAAGGTCGGGCTGAGCCGCGAAGAAAATATTCATCGCGCCGCCTTGATGCGCGAGGAGATTGGCGCGGGAGCGACTCTGATGGCCGACGCCAACCAGGTGTGGGATGTCGGCGAGGCGATCGAACATATAAAAGCTCTGCGGCCGTTCAATCTTCTGTGGATCGAGGAGCCGACCAGTCCCGACGACATCCTGGGCCACGCGGCGATCCGCCGCGCGATCAAGCCGATCGGAGTTGCGACCGGCGAGCATTGCGCGAATCGCGTGCTGTTCAAGCAATTGATGCAGGCGGGCGCGATCGACTTCTGCCAGCTCGACTCATGCAGGCTGGGCGGATTGAACGAGGTGATGGCGGTGCTGCTGCTCGCGGCGCAGTTCGGCGTGCCGGTATGTCCGCACGCGGGCGGAATCGGGTTGTGCGAATACGTGCAACACATCTCGCTCATCGACTACATCTGCGTAAGCGCGAGCCTGGAAAATCGGATGACGGAATTCGCAGATCACGGGCACGAGTACTTCAAGCATCCGGTGAAGGCGCGCCGCGGACGCTACCTGGTGCCGGCCGACGCGGGCTACAGCGCCGAGATATTCCCGCATTCGCTCGATCAGCTCGAGTTTCCCGGCGGATCGGTATGGCGCGGATGAGCGATGCCGACTTGTCATTCCCGCGCGAGAGGAATCCCGGGCGAAAGGCGCTACACGTGAACGTAGCTCGAAGCATGGCCGCTCCGGGATTCCTCGCCTATGGCTCGGAATGACGGTTGAGGGCTTGGAAAGCACTACGATACTCATGCACCGAGCCGACATTCGTCATTTCGACCCCTTCGGCGTTGCTCAGGGCAGGCTCGGGCTGCCGCGCGCGAGGAATCCCGCGCGAGGGTTTGCTGCAGGTCGACGTAGCTCGGTGCACGGACGCCTCGGGATTTCTCCCTTCGGTCGAAATGACGGACGTGGGCTCAGTGCATGAGTATCTTAGCTTCAGCCAAGCCCCCAATCGTCATTCCGAGCCTTGGGCGAGGAATCCCGAGGCGTTCATGCAGTAACTCCAAGGTGGCGGAGAGCCCGACGGAGAGACGGGATTTCCTTCGGCGTTGCTCACGACAGGCTCTCGCGCGGCAGCCACGTGCGGGAATGACAACCGTAAAACGCTCGCAACCGCGGAATTCCGAATGGGAATCCGAATAGCGCTCGACGGAGGACCGTCGGTCAGTCAAACTGACGCGCTACCCGGTTTTTTGGGCGCTATTCTCGGGATTGCACAAGCGCTATGAGTGAGATAAGAAATTCAGCGCGCGCCCTGATGTCCGAATAAGCCGCACTGATAGAAGCAGGAGAAACGCAGGAGCCCTGAAATGGCATCGTCGAGTGTGGCAAGCGAGAGCGCCGCTAAAACCGCCCCGGTGACCGAACGCCCGGCGGTATTCGGATCGAATCCGCTGGCGCTGCTGTGGCGCACGGTTATCGGCAAGAAGATCGTGATGGCGGTCACGGGCGTGATCATGGTGTTGTTCGTGATCGCGCACATGCTCGGAAATCTGAAGATTTTCGCCGGTCCCCACGAAATCAATACCTACTCGCGGTTTCTGCGCACGGTCGGGATGCCGGAGCTTGGGTACGGCGACGCGCTGTGGATCGTCCGGATCGTGCTGCTGGTCAGCGCGACGCTGCATATCGTCGCGGCGATCCAGCTTACGCGGATGAACTGGCAGGCGCGTCCGATCGGCTACCGGGAACGCAAGGATCGCGAAACCTCGTTCGCGGCGCGATCGATGCGCTGGGGCGGGCTGCTGCTCGCGATCTTCATCGTGTTCCACATCGCGCACTTCACACTCGGCGTGGTCGGATTCGCGCCGGGTGAATATCGGGACCTGCATGTGTACCAGAACGTGCTCATCGGGTTCTCGGTGTGGCCGGTTTCGGTTTTCTATATTATCGCGATGCTCGCGCTGTTCTTTCATCTCGACCACGGCATGTGGAGCATGCTGCAGACGCTCGGCTGGAACACGGCGCGCAACCAGGCGACGCTCAGGCTCGCGTCGCGCCTCGTCGCGGCGATCGTGTTTGTTGGGTTCGTTTCGGTGCCGGTCGCGGTTTTGGCGGGTTGGATTCATTAAGGATAGGAAAAGATGCTCGATGCAAGAATTCCGTCCGGTCCGATCGAACAGGCATGGGACACGTGCAAGTTCGAGATGAAGCTGGTCAACCCGGCCAACCGGCGCAAGTACACGATCATCGTGGTTGGCTCCGGCCTGGCCGGCGCCGCCGCAGCCGCTTCGCTCGGGCAGCAGGGCTATAACGTCGAGTGCTTCTCGTTCCACGACAGCCCGCGCCGCGCGCATTCGATCGCGGCGCAAGGCGGTATCAACGCCGCAAAGAATTACCGCAACGACGGCGACAGCGTCTTTCGCCTGTTCTATGACACGGTCAAGGGCGGCGACTTCCGCTCGCGCGAGGCCAATGTGTACCGGCTCGCGCAGCTAAGCCGGAATATCATCGATCAGTGCGTCGCGCAGGGCGTGCCGTTCGCACGCGAGTACGGCGGCCTGCTCGATACGCGATCGTTTGGCGGGGTGCAGGTCTCACGCACCTTCTACGCGCGCGGACAGACCGGGCAGCAGTTGCTGCTCGGCGCGTACCAGGCGCTCGAGGAACAGATCGCAGCCGGCACGGTGCGGATGCATCCGCGGCGCGAGATGCTGGACCTCGTCCTGATCGACGGCAAGGCGCGCGGAATCGTCACGCGCAACCTGGTGAGCGGAGCGATCGATTGTCACGCCGCCGAGGTGGTGGTGCTGGCGACCGGAGGATACTCGAACGTCTTCTATCTCTCGACCAACGCGATGGCGTCGAACTGCAGCGCGATTTGGCGCGCGTACCGGCGCGGAGCGATGTTCGCGAACCCGTGCTTCACCCAGATTCATCCGACCTGCATTCCGCTCACCAGCGAGCATCAGTCGAAGCTCACCCTGATGTCGGAATCGCTACGCAACGACGGCAGGGTGTGGGTGCCAAAGCAGAAGGGCGACACGCGAGCGCCCAACGAAATTCCGGACCAGGATCGCGACTATTATCTGGAACGGCGTTACCCGAGCTTCGGCAACCTGGTGCCGCGCGATGTCGCCTCACGCAACGCCAAGGAAGTTTGCGACGACGGCCGCGGCGTCGGGCCGTCGGGCCAAGGCGTGTATCTGGATTTTCGCGACGCGATCCAGCGCATGGGCGTCGATCAGGTGCGCGAAAAATACGGCAACCTGTTCGAGATCTACGAACAGATCACGGGCGAGGACGCCTACCGCGTGCCGATGCGCATCTATCCGGCGCTGCACTACACGATGGGCGGCCTGTGGGTCGATTACCATCTGATGTCAACCATCGACGGATTGTTCGTCGGCGGCGAGGCGAACTTCTCCGACCACGGCGCCAATCGGCTCGGCGCCAGTGCGCTGATGCAAGGACTTGCCGACGGTTACTTCGTGCTCCCGGCGACCGTGCCCAACTACCTCGCGAGCAACACTCCCGCCAAGCTCGACACTTCGCATCCGGCGTTTGCGCAAGCGAAGGCCGAGGTCGGCAAGCGCGTCGAGAAGTTGCTCTCGATTGGCGGCGCGCGCAGCGCCGCGTCGTTCCATCGTCAGCTCGGGCGGATGCTGTGGGATGATTGCGGGATGGCGCGCTCCGACGCGAGCCTGCGTCACGCGCTGGCCGAAGTTGCCAAGCTGCGCGAGGAATTCTGGCAAAACCTGCGCGTGGTCGGCACCGGCGAGGAGTTGAACCAGTCGCTGGAGGTGGCGGGACGGGTCGCCGACTTCTTCGACCTGGGCGAACTTATGTGCATCGACGCGCTGACCCGGACCGAATCCTGCGGCTGCCATTTCCGGATCGAGAGTCAAACCCCCGACGGCGAAGCCCTGCGCGACGATGCGAACTTCTCGTACAGCACGGCGTGGGAATGGAAAGGCGATGGCCAGGCGCCGGCGATGCACAAGGAACCGCTGACTTTCGACTACGTTCACCTGACCCAACGCAGTTACAAGTAGCGCGACGGAGTAGCGATGAATCTCAAGCTCAAAATCTGGCGGCAGGCGAGCTCCAGCGCGCCCGGCGAGTTCAAGGACTACCAGGTCGCAGGCATCACGCCGGACATGTCGTTTCTCGAGATGCTCGACGTGCTCAACGAAGACTTGACGGTGCGCGGCGAAGCTCCGGTCGCCTTCGAGCACGACTGCCGCGAGGGGATCTGCGGCTCGTGCGGTTTCCTGGTCAATGGAGAAGCGCACGGCGGACGCCGCGGCACGACGGTGTGCCAGCTCTCGATGCGGTTCTTCAAAGATGGTGATTCGCTGGCGCTGGAGCCGTGGCGCGCGCGCGCGTTTCCGATCCTGCGCGATTTGATCGTCGATCGGTCGCCGTTCGATCGCATCATCCAGGCGGGCGGGTTTATCAGCGCCTCAACCGGCAGCGCGCCCGAGGCGAATGCGACGCTGGTTCCCAAAAGCTCTTCCGACACCGCGTTCGACGCCGCCGCGTGCATCGGATGCGGCGCGTGCGTGGCCGCGTGCCCCAACGCCTCCGCGATGCTGTTCACCTCGGCGAAGCTCACGCATCTCAATTCGCTGCCGCAAGGCCAGCCGCAACGCGATCAGCGAACGCTGAACATGGTGACGGCGATGTCGCGCGAGCTATTTGGAAGCTGCACCAATCACGGCGAGTGCGAGGCGGTTTGTCCCAAGGAAATTCCGCTCGAGTTCATCGGCAATATGAATCACGATCTGATGCGTGCCACGTTTCGCCGCCGGCGCGAGCCAATCGCGATCGTCGGAGCGCCGCGCGAGTAGCAGCTCGCGGACTACTTGCGGCTGTCGCCGAGCGCGTACACCAGCTCCATCCGCGCCCACCATTGTCCCGCGGGAGCGTCGGCGACCGGCTCCTGCATCGCGGCCATCGTATCCTGCCAATCCTTGATTCGCGGATGGCTCTGCTCGTAGCGCGGGAAATCGCGCTCGGGATCGAAGCCGTCTTCGGTTTCCATCATCATGAAAAGCTGGCGGCCGAGCTTCCAGATGAGCATCCGCCGGATTCCGATCGATTTGAGTCCATCCTCGACTTCGGGAAACGCCGCGCGATGCATCGCGACGTAGCGGCGTTCGATCTCGGCGCCGGGTTTGAGATTGATCGTCTGGCCGTAAATCTTCATCGCCGGATCTTTGCGCGCGGATTCAGAACACCAGCACTCCGCCGTCGATCGGATAGGCCTGCCCGGTTATAAACGAGGCTTCGTCCGAGCACAGGTAGAGCGCGAGCGCCGCGACTTCCTCGGGCGTGCCCATCCTGCCGATCGGTTGATAGGCCGAGAGCTGCGCGAACATCTCGCCCTCGCGTCCGGGATAGCTGGCCTTGAGGAATCCATCGACGAACGGCGTATGCACGCGCGCGGGGCACACGCAGTTGCATCGGATTCCGTCGCGGATAAAATCCACCGCGATCGAGCGGGTCATCGTCAGCACTGCGCCCTTGCTCATCGAGTAGGCGAAGCGATCGGGGACGCCGATGAGCGAGGCGATCGACGCGAGGTTCAGGATCACGCCGGCGTGCGCCTTGCGCATCCGCGCGACCGCGGCCTGAGCGCACAGATAGACGCCTTTGACGTTGACCGCGTACACGCGATCGAGGTCGGCCTCGGAGGTGGTCTCGACATTGCCGACGTGAGCGATGCCGGCGTTGTTTACCAGGATATCGAGCCGTGCGGCGTCACGATCGACGCTCGCGAATGCGGCTGCGACCGAGGCGGCGCTGGTAACGTCGCAATCGATCGGCACGGCGGCGCCGCCCGCTGCGGCGATTTGCGCGGCAACCGCCGCAGCGGCATCGCGCTCGCGTTCGAGGATGAACACGCGCGCACCCTGCGCGGCAAAAGTGATTGCGATCGCGCGGCCGATTCCGGAGCCCGCGCCGGTTACGATTGCGGTTTTTCCATCAAGCCGAAACACGCGCAACAGTAGGACACCGCGTCGTGCGACGGCAACCGCCGCTGCGATCGTTCAGTGGACTGCGGAGTTTCACGGAGCAGGCGATCAATCGTTGGCCAGGTCCTGGCGGCGCAGCACGCGATTTACCCGCGAGGTCATCTCACCCGAGATGAAAGGCTTGGTGATGTAATCGTCGGCGCCGAGCGCGAATCCTTTGACGATGTCGTCTTCATTGTTGCGGCCGGTGACCACGATGATTGGCAGCTTGCTAATCGCGGGATCGTTGCGCACCGCGCTCAGCACTGCGAATCCGTCCATCTCGGGCAAACCTACGTCGAGCAACATCAGGTCGGGCACCGTGTCGCGCGCAAGCTTCAAGGCGCTGCGGCCGTCGCGCGCGAATTCGCAGCTAAAACCCGCGTGGCGCAACACGGTGGAAATCAGGATCGCCGCCGCCTGATCATCGTCGGCGACCAGCACGCGGCGCCCGGCGGAGCGCTGCGCCGGACGGACCAGATCATTTTCGGTGCTGGCGTTGCGCACGATCCGGAACGCGCGCAGCAGCAACTCTTCGGTCTCATACGGCCGGATCAGGAAGTCGTGGCGATTGTCCGCGACGGCGAGAGCATGCTTCATCATCTGTTCGCCGCTTCCGATCAGAAGCGCGGGTTTGTGGATACGCGCGATAGTCTCTTCGGGTGCGGCAGAGTTGTTCGCGCCATCATTTGCGCCAATTCCGGCGTCGATGATGCAGCCGTCAAAACGCGCGAAAGGATTGAGGCCCGGAATTGTGGAGCCTCCGGTAACCAACTGTCCGAATGCGTGCATCGCGGCCAAAACTGACACAATCGTGCCACTCTCTTCCGCGTCGAAGCCGATCAGCGCGAACCGTTTGCCGCTGAGCACAGCGCCCAGATTATCGTTCAAGTGCGTCTCGCTTTGCGCGCGATCAGAGTTAGAAAGCTGCGCCACCACTTCTGAACGCAACAGGCGTGCCGCGCGGCGGATGCCATCGGTAAAAAACCAGAAGTCGCGGACGCCGCGTAAAGACCACGATTGCGCCACACCGAAGCGCCGAAAGTCGCGTCACAATATTGACGTTGCTCGCTCCTGAAGCGGCGCGCGATCTTGCCGCCGCGCGATCACGATTCGGATGTCCGAATTCGGGACGCGCGGCTTACCCGCTGCATCCGCATTTTGGGCATGGAACGTGCTGCCTAAAGCGATGCTATGCGGAGTGAAGTTATGCCCAATAGTGACGACGGCCTGGATCACGAAATAATCGACGACTTGAAGGACATCAGCGCCGACCCGACCGACGACGTAATTCCGGTTCTATTGGGAATGTTCTTCCAGGAATTGCCCGCGCGAATCACCGCGATTCGTACTCTGGCGCGCGCTCCGGACTTGAGCGAGCTCGCGCGCGCGGCGCATCGGATGAAGGGATCGTCGGCGCTGATCGGAGCGAGCCGGCTTGCGGGAATTTGCGGCGCGCTCGAATCGATCGGAGATCGGGTCGCGGCGCCGGAAGCGATGGAGGATCTGCTGTCGGCGCTCGAGGTCGAAGCGCAACGCGTGCGGCTGATTTTGCCGCAGGCGCTGGGGCATGCCGATGCCGTCGGACGCCGCCAGGATTCAGGTTTGCGCTGAAGGCGCGGCCGCGGCCTTTCGCAGCGTATCCAGATCGTAATCGAGCAGGTCGCCGATTCGCGCGATCGTAATATCAGCGCCCGGATATTTTGCGACTTCCGCCGCGTCGGCCGCATAGTGGCCCTGGCGCGGAAACACGGTGGTCACGCTCGTCCCCCACGCCTTCTTCAGCGCCGCCAGGATTCGCACTTTGTCATCGACCATCACGTAGTGCGCGGCCGGAAAGCGCGTCTTGATGTCGTCGAGTTCCTGCTCTTTGTGAATGTATATCATCACGTCGCCGTCGACCGCGTCGTAGAGTCCTGAACGCTGGATCTTGTGCGGCTGAAACACGACATCGCCGTCGGACAGGATCACCGGGCGGCCCAATTGTTTGAAATGCTCGATCACATCGAGGGAGTTTGGGAACAGCCGATTGGCGAACGGGTAGTCAACCAGAAACAGCGAGACCGAAAAGATTCGGAAATCGCGTGGATAGTGGATTCGGTAGAGCTGCAGCGCGCCCAGGTAGTCGGCGTACCCGAGCTGGGTGCGCAACTCCTCGAAATAGGTCCAGTAGCGCTTCTGCTGCTCGGCGCCGACGTCCTTTTCCAGATGGCGCATCAGGTCAGCGACGACTCCGTCATTATCCAGCAGCGTGTTGTCGACATCGAGCAGGAACACCACCTGATCTGAAGCCACGTCCGGTTCTCCCTTGAGTCGGTTCGCGAGCGCATCGCGCCCGCGCTCTTGAGATTATCCGAGTGCGGGCGATAAACGAAAACCCGCCGCCGCGATTGGCGCACGCCAGCGCGCTTGGTAGGAGAGCGTAGCTCCTCTGGAATGCGTGCCAGTGCGCGAGGGCGAGATTCCTCGCGATCGCTGCCGCTCAACATGACGCATACGAAGCGAGTACGGGGTGCCGGCTCGCGCTCGGAATGACACGAAACCGGAAAGATTGTCATTCCGAGCGCGGGCAGGCAATGCGGATCGCGGCGTGCGCAATACGTGGAGCGGCGGATATCGCGAGGAATCTCGCCCTCACGCACGGGCACATTGCTTCCGATTGGTTATGCAGAGCTCTCCTGATAGGAGAAGCGGGTGAGAATTCCCGGCGACGAGATATCGAACCCAATCCCGATCACGCAAGCCGCCGCCGCGCTCGAGGCGGCCGCGCTGGCGAAGGTTCGCCGCCGCCTGCTGCCGTTTCTGTTTGTGCTTTACATCGTCGCCTACCTGGATCGAATCAACGTGGGCTTCGCGGCTTTGCAGATGAATCGCGCGCTCGGCTTGAGCGATGCGGTCTTTGGCTTCGGCGCGGGCTTGTTCTTCGCCGGCTATTTCATTTTCGAGATTCCCAGCAACCTGATTCTCCAGCGCGTCGGCGCGCGGCGATGGATCGCGCGGATCATGCTCACCTGGGGTGCGGTTGCGATCGCGATGGTCGCGGTACGCGGCCCGGCGAGCTTCTGCGGCTTGCGCTTCACCCTCGGTGCGGCGGAAGCGGGGTTTTTTCCCGGAGTGATTCTATACCTCACGCGATGGTTTCCCGCCGGGCAGCGGGCGCGTGCGGTGGCTTGGTTTATGACCGCCGCGGCCGTGGCGGGAATCGTGGCCGGGCCGGTGTCCGGAGCGCTGCTGATGATGCACGACATGCTCGGTATCGCAGGATGGCAGTGGCTGTTCATCCTCGAAGGAGCGCCCGCAATTGTGCTCGGAATCGCGGTCGCGTTTCGGCTGCCCGACGGACCCGAAGACGCGCGCTGGCTTTCGCCAGACGAGCGACACGCGCTCGTGCAAATGAACGCGCGCGAATCGAACCCGACGGGGGAACATGCGTATCGGCTCGCCGACGGTTTGAAGGATCCGCGGGTGTGGCTGCTTGCGTTGATCTATTTTGGGATCGTGTTCGGGCTTTATGGCGTGAGTTTCTGGCTGCCGCAAATCGTACAGGGGTTTCGCGCCAGCAGCGATTTTGTGATCGGACTAATCACGGCGATTCCGTTTATCGTTGCCGTGCTTGCGATGGTTCGCGTTGGCGCGATCTCCGATAAAGTTTCGAGCCGCGGCGGAAGTCGGCGGCGCGTGGTGGCGCTCTGCGCGTTTGCGGGTGCGGGCGGATTTATTCTTTCGGCGATCGCGCGCGAACCGGCTTTCGAGCTCGCGGCGATCGCGCTTGGCGCCGCCGGAATCTTCAGCGCGTGCGGTCCCTTCTGGGCCATACCGCCCGAGTTCCTGGGCGGCACCGCGGCGGCGGGCGCGATTGCCCTAATCAACTCTCTCGGAAACCTGGGCGGCTTCTTCGGTCCATACGTAGTCGGCCTGATGAAAGGTTCGACCGACAGTTTCAAGGGCGCCCTCGCGATCTTGGCGCTCTCGGTCGGAATTTCCGGCGCGCTCGCACTGATGCTGCCGTCGCGGCCAGCACGAACGCTTTGAGCCACGTTGCGCAGCGCGGTATTGTCTGGGGAGATGGCGGTGCAGCATGGAACCCACTGAACACGTCGATGCGCGGCTGAACTATCTGGAAGATCGCGGCCAGCGGCCGACGACCTATACCTACGCGCCGCCGCCCGGTGTTCCCTCGAGAACGGGCAGGTACGCCAAGTTTCCGGTCGCGATCCACAACGCGCGCGCGATCGCGGCAGAGCTGTCGCTCGATCGCCAGGGCTTCGTGCTGGTTCATCAGGACTCGGCGGTGCCGGATTTTTACTCCGACCGCGACGTGCGCGAGATCTATTTTCCCGAGGTCGACGCGATGGTCCGGGAGGCGACCGGAGCGGTGCGCGTGCTGGTGTTCGATTACAATTTGCGCTGCCGTCCGCGCGCGAAACAGCACGAGCAGGGAATCCAGGAGCCGGTGAAAGTCGCGCACAACGACTACACGGTCAAGTCAGGGCCGCAAAGGGTCCGCGATTTATTGCCGTCCGAGGCGGACGAGCTGCTGAAGAACCGCTTCGCCGTGATCAACGTATGGCGTCCGATTCGCGGTCCGGTCGAGGAGACGCCGCTTGCGGTATGCGACGCGCAGAGTATTCCGTCCGCGGACTTTGTGATTCACGACCTGATTTACCGGGATCGAAAGGGCGAAGTCTATTCGGTCGCCTACAATCCCGCGCATCGATGGTACTACTTCCCGCGGATGAACCGGGACGAGGTGATGCTGCTGAAGTGTTACGACTCCAAGACCGACGTAGCCCGCTTTACCGCGCATTCGGCTTTCGACGATCCTGCCAGCCGGGCTGATGCCGCACCCCGCGAGAGTATCGAAGTGCGAACCATAGCCTTTTTCGGCCCAGCGTAAGTTCTCCAACTGTTCTCTGTATAACCGTGCTCTAGAGAACCGATACGGGCGTCTCTCCGTATGCACTGGGCGCAAGCCGCGGGATACTCAGGCTCGCCCGGCAAATGCATCGTTCCGAATCGGAGATTGATGACCGTGTAGAAAATTCTCTGTCCGGCCCGCCTACGTGCCGTGATTATGAAGGACTTTACGTTGGTATCAACTTTGCGATGTAACCCGAACCCAACGTAAACAGACACCGGAGTACAAGAGCATGAAGGCAGCACTAAATCCCTCAGACGAGTCGCCCAGCGTTTTCTCCGGAGCTTCGATTCTGCCCGAGCAGTTCCACAGCGCACGCCGAGACCATCGGTTCGAAGGCGAGCGTAATCTCCTGTTCGCGATTCTTGAGGACGCAGTTCGGTGTTACCTGGATAACTGCAACGATCGGACGGCACTCAAGCGAATCCAGTACGTTGAGGCTCACGATTGGATCTTTTCGATAAAAGATCGCGGTCCGTTCAGCTTCGTGAGTGTGTGCGAGAACCTGGATATTGAGCCCGATTCATTGCGCGTCGGCCTGAGGCGCCAGCACGGGCGGATCCGCTCGGCTCATCGGACGGCGTCCGTACGGATCGCACCTGCGATGCGCGGCCAGATAGCGGCGCAAGCCTGAGGGATTGGCGCATCGGCGGGCCTCAAAACCGTCGTCCGACGCGCGTATAAGGTGGAGTTAGCTGTATTTGCGGGGCGACGACCAGGGAAAATAAGTCGGCATATCCTTCGAGATTTTGTCCGGGAATCTGGCCGGGCGTTTTTCGAGAAACGAAGCCACGCCTTCCCTGACATCGGCGGACGACCCGCGCACGAAGATTCCCTTGCTATCGACCTTGTGCGCTTCCATCGGATGGTCCGCACCCAGCATCTTCCACATCATGTGACGAATCAGCGCAACCGAGACCTGCGAGGTGTTGTCGGCGATCTCGCGGGCAAGGGCGCGTGCGGCAGGAACAAGTTCGTTGGCCGGGTAGATTTTGCTGACCAAGCGGCCCTCGAGCGCCTCTTTCGCGGAAAAGACCCGGCCTGAAAACGCCCATTCGAGGGCCTGCGAAATTCCGACGATCCGCGGCAGGAACCAGCTCGAGCATGCCTCCGGAACGATTCCGCGGCGCGAGAAAACGAACCCAAAGCGCGCGTTGTCCGACGCTATCCGCACGTCCATCGCCAGTTGCATCGTGACGCCGACCCCGACCGCGGGGCCGTTGACGGCCGCGATGACGGGTTTCAGGCATTCGAAGATTCGCAGCGTCAGGCGTCCGCCGCCGTCGCGAGTTGCGTCATTGGTCCAATCGATCGAGCCGTCGGCGCGAATCGCGCTCTTGCGGTCGGGGCGATCAGAGCGCGAAGAGTTGAAAGTATCGGGCCCGGACGACAAGTCGGCGCCGGCGCAGAATCCGCGCCCGGCGCCGGTCACGATAATCGCTCGTATTTCATCGTCTTTGTCGGCGCGATCGAACGCGTCGATCATCTCGGTCATCATCACGCCGGTAAACGCGTTGAGTTTCTCGGGGCGGTTGAGCGTGATCGTCAGGATGTTGTCCTTGACGTCGTAGAGGATCTGTTCGTAAGCCACTGGCATCTCCCGTGCTGATTATCGCGCGCCCGCGATTACGATTGGGCGCGAACCTCGTGTTCGATACGGTCCGCATACTTCTTGATCGCGGCTTCGCGCAGCATCGGAATATGCTGGCTCGGGAACAGCCCGGTGGTGGCTTTGTATTCGCGCAGCACCTGGCGCGCGACTGTAACCTTGTGAACCTCGGTCGGTCCGTCGGCGAGCCCCATGTGGAAGCTCTGGATCACCTGCTCGACGAACGGCATTTCTCCGGTCGCGCCGAGCGAGCCGTGCAGATGCAGCGCGCGGGCGGCGACGTCATGAAAGACTTTCGGCATCAGGGCCTTCACGGCGGCGATATCCTTGCGCACTTTCAGGTAATCCTTGTAGCGATCGATCTTCCACGCGGTGCGCAGCACCAATAGCCGGAACTGCTCGATCTCCATCCACGAGTCCGCGATTTTTTCCTGCACCATCTGCTTGTCGGCCAGCCGCGAGCCCTGCGTGGTGCGCGAGAGCACCCGCTCGCACATCATGTCGAACGCCTTGCGCACCTGTCCGATCGTGCGCATCGCATGATGAATCCTGCCGCCGCCGAGGCGCGTCTGCGCGACCACGAAAGCGCCGCCGCGGGGTCCGAGCATGTGATCCTTGGGAACGGTCACGTCTTCATAGCGGATATAGGCGTGGCTGCCTTCGGCCTCGTGCGTGCCGACGCCCATGTTGCGCAGAATTTTCACTCCGGCAGTCTCTTTGGGCACGATGAACATCGACATCCGGTTGTATTCTTTGGCGTCGGGGTCAGTCACCGCCATCACGATAAGAAACGAAGCCAGATGCGCGTTCGACGAGAACCACTTCTCGCCGTTGATCACCCAGTTGTCGCCGCGCAGCTCGGCCTTGGTGGTGAAGACCTTGGGGTCGGCGCCGCCCTGCGGCTCGGTCATCGAGAATGCGGAAACAATTTCATTGTCGAGCAGCGGCCGCAGAAAGCGCTTCTTCTGCTCGGGGGTGCCGTAGTGCGCGAGAATCTCGGCGTTGCCGGAGTCGGGCGCCTGGCATCCGAATACGATCGGAGCGAAGCGCGAGCGGCCGAGAATCTCGTTCATCAGCGCGAGCTTGATTTGGCCGTAGCCCGGTCCGCCGAGGTCGGGGCCGAGATGGCAGGCCCAGAGCTTGCGCTTGCGGACCTCGGCCTGGAGCGGGCGCACAAGAGCGTTGCGCTTGGGATCATTTACGTCATACGGATGGCCCAGCACATAGTCGAGCGGCTCGACTTCTTCGCGCACGAACTTATCGATCCAGTCGAGTTCCTTTTGGAACTCCGGTTCGGTTTCAAAATCCCAGCTCATGAGAATTCCTCCTGTTGATGCCGTAAGTTCAGCGCCTGATTCGCTCAGGCTGCCGACCCGGCTGATTGTCTCTTAAGGCAGAGCCCGGCAACTATTCAAGCGGCGCGATCTTTTCGCGATTCATCTTCCGTTCGCTTTGCCCGGCAGCGGAGAGATCGCGGACAAGACCGACGGCGCGTCCGAATGACCGTCCGCGCTTTTCGTCATTCCCATCGATTCGAGAATCTCGGGGCGGATGTCTTTTGAACCTTTTTCTGAAATGTGCTGTGCGATACGCGAAGCGACCGCGGCGGTAGCCGCTCCAATGAAGCTCTCGCGATTTTGTTTCGCCCAGTTGAGCGAGGTATCGCGATTGAGATTCAAGTCCTGGAACTTCGGCATTACGTAGCGCGCGATCAATTCGTAGGAATGTTTGGTGGCTTCCCAGTTCGCCCAGTTATGCGCGAGCTGAAGAAAGCAGCCGAAGCCGCCCGACTGTTTCTGGAGCCGTTCGATCTGCGCGATACAATCGTCGGGCGTTCCGACGACAGCCAATCCCGAAGCGATCAGCGCGTCGATCGGATCGGAGCCGTCGTCCGGCGCGACCGGAAGCGCGGCAACCTCGCGGAAATAGAACAGCCACTTGTCGAGTCCGAAGCGGACGTTGGCGCGAGCCTGTTCGCGCGTTTCGGCGACGTGCACCGGTCCGACCAGGCGCCACCTTCCGCGATCCATCACAGTTCCGTTGTCGCGCGCCATCTCTTCGGCGATCGCCCAGTTGGAAGAAAGCGCGTTGAATCCGCCCGCAGAGGTCGCGCCGAGCGAAAGCAGCCCGACCCCATGCTTGCCGGCCGCGCGCGATCCGGTCGGCGAGACCTGGCTTGCGACCGCGACCTCGACCGAGGGGCGCGAGTAGGGCGTCATCTGGAGGCGCGCATCTTTCAGCGTGAACCAGTCGGTTTTCTTGGTGACGGTTTCGCCGCGCAGCAATGGCACCAGCACGTCGAGCGCCTGGTCCATCATGTCGCGCTGCTTGGCGACCTCGATTCCCATCATCGCGGCGTCGGAAGGCAATGCGCCCGGCCCAACTCCGAACATCGCGCGGCCGCGGGTGATGTGATCGAGCTGGTTTATCCGGTCCGCGAGCATCAGCGGATGATGATACGGCAGCGACGACACTCCGGTGCCGAGGCGGATATTGCGGGTGCGCTCGGCGGCGGTCGCGATAAAGATCTCGGGGCTCGCGATCAGCTCGTAGCCGGCCGAGTGATGCTCGCCGATCCAGGCTTCGTCGTAGGAGAGCCGGTCCATCCACTGCACGAGCTCCAAATCGCGCTCGATCGCGAGCGTGGGGTTTTCGTTCAGGGGATGGAAGGGCGCGATAAACGCGCCGAAGCGAAGCTTGGTTGCGGCCATACGTCGTCCTCGACCTGTCTCCGGATGGAATTTGCCAAAGGCTACGGGAGGGTCAAGTCCGATTAAACGATCGTTTAGTGGTTTGACGCAATCCCATGTTTCGCGCCGTCTCAGAGCTTGTGCTTGACTTCCTGCGCTGCGTGAATTCCGGCGCGCACGGCGCCATTCATGTTGCCATACGAGATTGGCGAGCTCTCCGCGCCGGCCCAGGTGATTCTGCCGACCGACGGCCACATCGCGGGGCCATAGTGGGTCAGCAGCTCCGGCGGCATCGGCGTCGTGCATCCCGCGTTCCAGTGCTGCGCGCCCCAATTGATGGTTACGTAGTCGATAGGCTTTAGCGCCTCCGGCCCGAAGACCTTGGCGAGCGCGGCGGCGACGGAAACGCGCTGTTCGACGGGAGTTCCCGCAGGCCATGCTCCCTGGGTGAATCCGACCAGCACGCCGGGTTTGCCGGAAGGTGGCGAGTTGTCGAGTGTCGTGATGAGGTTTGGGGTGTCGCTCATCGATTGTCCGCTGAGGCCGCGCGCGCGCCAGAACGGACGTTCATAGACGATGTTGAATTTGGTTCCGACGCCGGCGACGGATTTACGAATCAGTCCCGCGCGCATCGGAGGCAGCGCAGGCTCGAAGGTGATTCGGCGATTGTCCGCGGGCATCATCGCGATCACGACCTGCTTCGCCGTGATTCTGCGGCTGCCGACCTCGATTGCGACCGGGCCGCGGTCCCAGTTCGAGATGGATTTGACCGGTGCGTCGAGTACTACGCGGTCGCCGAGCTGCTGCGCCATCTTGAGGCTCAGGAGCTGTGAGCCCCCGACGAATCGCATTTGTTCGTCGCCGCCTTTGACCGAGATCTGCTCCGCGATACCGCCGAGCGATTTTGCCTGGAACATCGTGAACAGCAGCGAAAGATTTGCCGGATTTCCGTAGAGCGACGTGGCCAGTAAATTTCCGAGAAGAAAGCTGGCAGTGGGATCTTTGATGTTCGCGGAAATCCATCCGGCGAGAGTCTGCCGATCAAGCGCGACCGCGTCCGGAGTCTTCCACGGAGCTTCGAGCACAACGGTCCGCGTCAACGCTTCGAGCTTGCCGACCGCCTCGACCAGGGCCTTGGAACTCGCGCCGCCGGCAGCATCGAGGCCGGCATCGCCGACCACATGTTGGCCGCCGAGAAAAAAGACGGTTTGACCGGTATCGTAAGTATCAAAGGTTGCGATGCCGAGCTCTTTGGCGAGAGCGTAAATTTCGAGATGATTGGGGGCGATCCATTGGCCGCCCGATTCGACCACACTGCCGCCGGGGATCGGACTATTGAGCGTGCGGCCGCCGACGCGGTCGCGCGCCTCGAGAACGAGCACCGAGTTAACGCCGGTCTTGCCGAGCTCGCGCGCGGTGACGAGGCCTGAGATTCCGGCACCGATAATCGCGACGTCCACGGATTGTGCACTCGCGATACCCTGCGACGCTGCACGAACCAATCGGGCGCCGTCGAGCATCGTGGCCGCCGCCGCGGCAGCCGAAGCGGCGATAAATTTTCTGCGAGATATTTTCCGCGGCATCGA
>JBAPSR010000158.1:0-3340 GCA_049281755.1 Binataceae bacterium (SeqCode) | reverse complement strand
GTATCAATTTCGAGCAGTCTCCCGGTTATCGGATCGGTCTCATAAGAAGCTTGGGACAAGATTTCCTCCCTCCGCTCCCAGGTGCCCTTGTGTTCGGCCTCCTTGATCTCTTTATCGAGCGTCTCCGTATATACGCTGAGTTCGTGTAGCAGGCGCCGCTTTTCCGGCATCAAACTCCAAAATATTCTGCTAATTCGCTTGCGCCAGGCAAGTTGGTCCTTTGCCATTGAGAGCCCCTCCATTCTCGTGAGCCCGATTTAGTGTTGATTTGAAGTGATCCCACGTCGGTATCCCTCTAATCAACGGGGCTCCGAAAACGACGCAAGACATACTTTTGCTTGTCGGCTTTGGCGCAGTCGGTTTTATGCTCAATGCATCATTAAGGCTGATCAAGGAATTCATTCGCATGATCGTTTCAGAGAGCGTCGCGGATCAGACTGAACCAGTGCCGCGGCGTAACATAGCCACGACTTATCCAGCACGCCTAGGACGTGAGGATCACGCCGGCGGGATTGCCTCCGGAAAGTCGAAAACCCGCGTCGGGTCGACTGCCGTCTTGACCTGCTGGAGGCGCGGCAGGTTGGCGCCGTAATACTCCTGCGCCCAGTCGGGAAGGGACGGATCGATGAAGTTCTGGTATGCGCCGCCATCTCCGGCGAAGGCCGAAATCGCGGTGTAGAAGCTGCTCTGCCACGCCAGGTTGGCCGCGATCGTGCGCTGTGAATCCTCTTCGCTCCAGCTAAGCGCAATCGTCATCAGCCAGTCGCTATCGCGATGCACAAACGCAGTCGCGTCGGGCGCGATAGTGTTGATCTGCCCTCCGGTCTCGAACAACACCATGTCTGCGCCCTTCGAGGTCCCCGGCCAATCGCGGCACCATTCCAGAGCGGTCGCGATCGCTTCTGATCCAAACGAACCCACGAAAAACCGCGAGCGCTCCTGGAATTCGCCCGGATCTCCAGTCGTCGCCAGAAAGTTGAATTGCGCGTCCCAATAATCCATCTGCTGGATCGTTACCGTGGCCGGATTCGCTACGGCAAAAACCGGCGCAAGGATATCCTCGACGTCGGAAGGCGTGCCGACCAACTGCCCGAGTAGACCAACAGACACGTCCGTCCCATGAGCGAACTCGTCGGCAGTGACCGCGCTCAACTGAACCCTCGTGCCCAACTCGTCCGGCCCGGCGGCCAGCGCCGCGACCAGCGCCGATAACACTTCATCCGGACTAGCCGTCCAACTGAGCTTGAAGACCGTCAGAGGCGATGGCACGGGAAAGGTCTGTAAGCTGAAGGAGGTGTTGATCCCGAAGTTGCCTCCGCCTCCGCCCTGGCAGGCCCGGAACAGGTCGGGATCGTCGGTTGGCAACTCGACGATACTGCCGTCGGCGGTCACGATCTCGCTCGCGACCATTTGATCCGATCCGATCGCGTGCGCGCGCATGTTGAAGCCGATCCCGCCGCCCAACAGGAAGCCGCCCGCGCCTACGGTCTTGCAGCGGCCATGCGTGATCGTCACCTGCGACGCCTGCAACGCCTGGAAAACCGTTTCGCCCAGGACGCCGCCGCCGATCGTCAGGATACCGGTCGAATCATCGACCGCCGCCTGGTTCATCAACCGCAGATCGATCATCAGGCCCGTGGTGGTCGAATATCCCGCGTAGGAATGGCCGCCCGAGCGCGCGACGAGCGCTATCCGATGCTGCCGCGCCCATCCGATAGCCTGCGCGACGTCGTTCGCATCAAGGCATCTCGCGATACCCTGAGGGTCGACCGATCTGTAGCGGAGGTTGTTGGGCCTTGCCAGGCGGATAAAGTCGGGGTCGCCGGGCCGCAGCACCGGGCCCGAGAGCAGCCGCGCCAGTTGCCGCCACTCGCCGACGCTCGCGCCGCTGGCAGTGCCGTTCCCATTGCCGCATCCGGCGTCGAGCAGAAACGACAAGCCCAGACTCGCACCGGCGATCGTGCGCGCCGAGCGGCCGAGAAACTCGCGCCGGCTGAACTTTGCCGGATAGATTAATCCGCTCTTCACGAAGCGGCGTGCTCTCCTGAAGAAGACACGTGCGTTCCCCCCTGCGATTGATCGCTCGCATTTATAGCAGGAATTCGATCGGTGCGCGCCCGATAGCGATGGGCGATCGTCGGATTCGCGGTGCACGATGATGATCTGTCATTCCCGCGTGCATGGCTGCCGCGCGCGAGGAATCCCGATCGGAGGGCGCGGTATGAAGCGCAGACTCGGAGCATGTCCGCCTCGGGATTTCTCCCTTCGGTCGAAATGTCGGTTGAGGGCTTAGTTGAGACTACGATGCTCAAGCACCAAATCCACATTCGTCATTTCGACCGGAGTGAGAAATCCCGAGGCGGGGATGCACTGACTCGCCGGTTGCATAAAGGCCAACGGCCGAGCACGGGATTCCCCGCGCGGCAGCTGCGCGCGGAAATGGCACCTGCCGAAACGCTCTCAGGGCGCACCTATCGATGCTTCCGGCAGCGCGCGAAATGCTTGCACCGTCATCGAGCTCGCGGTCGCATCGACGGTGATTGCGCCGTCGCGATCTGTGCGCAGCACCGTTGCGTGCGCCGCTTCGTAGCGGTCCACTACCGCGGCGGCCGGAAAATGGAAGCGGTTGCGATAGCCGTCGGAGATTACTGCGGCGATCGGATGCACCGCCGCGATAAATCCCTCTGTGGATGATGTCGCGCTGCCGTGATGCGGCACTTTCAGCACCGCGGCGTGCAAATCCTCGCCGCTGGCGACCAGCGCATCCTCGCCCGGCGCTTCGATATCGCCGGTGAACAGGAAAGTCGATTTGCCGAGCGCGATGCGCAGGACCAGCGAGCTGTTATTGTGCGTTCCAGTGCGAGCGGGCTCCGGATTCATCGCGCGTAGCGAAACGCCGCCAATAGCGGCCAGCTCCGGAGAGCCCGCAATCTTCCGCTGCGGTACGCGGTCGCGAGCTAGCGCCGTCATCAGAGCGTCGAAGCTGCGGTCGGTGCTCGACGCACCCGAGGACCAGAAAGCTCCGGGCGAAAAATTATCCGCGATAAAAGCAAAGCCGCCGAAGTGGTCCAAATCCGGATGGCTCAGCACTAGGTAATCGACGTGCATGATTTTTCGCGACCACAGGTACGGCGCAACCACGCGTTCGCCGTAATCGTAGTCGCGATACGAGCCACCCGCGTCGATCAGCATCACGCGCGAACCGGGAAATCGGACCACGGCGCCGTCGCCCTCCCCCACCGACAGGAAGGTGACGCGCAAATCCGCGCTGAAGTATCGATCGCGCACCCACCATCCCGCGTCGAGCGTGAGAATCACGACGATCGCCGCGGCGGCCGCG
>JBAPSR010000157.1:0-4846 GCA_049281755.1 Binataceae bacterium (SeqCode) | reverse complement strand
ATTCGAAGCCGCGCTGCTGGCCGATAGTGTCGTAGTTCTCCTGATGGCCGTCCCCCGATTGTGCGACCACGTACGAGTCGCCCTGTGAAAATGCGAACGCCTGCGCGATCAGGCTGCCGGTTGTGTTGGCGAACAGTTCCTGGCGCAGCTCGGTCATCGCGGCGACGGCATTGAAGGCGATCTCGGCGCCGAGGGCGCTGACGGCGCGCGAGGAGTCGAGCGCGAGCCGCTTGAGTTCGTCGAGCGATATCGTGCGAGGATCGCGCCGGTAGATCGCGGCGATATCGGCGCGAATCGGCTGCGTCTCGGGTATCGCCAGAGTCTGGAGCGCGCGCGCCGCGGTGCTCGCGCCGAGCGTTTTCAGCATCGCGCCCTTCTCGCGCGCACTTGCGCGGGCGCGAACGTATGCCTCGTCCAGACCACCGCGAAGGACCGACCGGAGTTTCGCAGGCTTTGCCGCAAGCGCTCCCGCCTCGGCTCCAGTTTGGCCATGGCCGATAGCGCCAGAGCGGTCGCGGACGTGGACCGCGATCGAGAACGACGCGCTCTCGCTCTCGATACTGTCGCGCGGCTCGCCGTCAGTCGCAGCGCCGGAGCGAAGCGCGACCGCCTCGAAGCGCAGCTCGGCGTAAACAGCATCGTGGTGGCTGCGGGTGAAGCGGCGAAGCAGATCTTCCGCGTCGCGCTTCAGATCGTGAGCCGCGTCGAAAATGTCCGCTGCCGCCATCGCAATGCTCCGAGGTGCGCCGCGCGCCGCTACTGGACGCTGATCGGAATCCGCACGTCGAATTCCGAATCGATTGCGACTCCGTCTTTCATCCCGGGAAAAAACTTCCACTGCCTCAGGTCGGTCAGCAGAATCTGGTTGAGCCGCGGATTGGGAGTCGGCGTCGTCAGCGTCACCGTCACGGTTCCATCATATGCAACTCTGAAATGCGCCACCGCAACCGCCTGGAACACGTCCTGGCGCAGGTCGTCGGGGATTTGAGGCGTGGGCGCATAGAGAGCGCGAGCGCCGAGCGTGTTGGTTCCGATTCCGCCGCCCGAGCCTGTGCCGCCCTCACCTCCGGCACCTCCTGTGGCTGAACCGCCGCTAACGCCGCCCGTCGAGCCAGCGGTCGCCGAAGAGGTACCGGCGGGAGCAGCTTCGCTGCTGCTCTTGAGAGTTCCCTCGGGCGAGACCGGAATCGGCGGCGCGGGTGTCTCGATCTTCTTATGATGGACAGGATGGGGTTTCGGCGCGACGTGCGGCACCGGTTTCACGATTGGTGCAGGCGCGGGACCGGCGCCGCCGCGTCCGGCGAGGCCGCCGATCGGAATCTCGACGAATCGCGCCTCGACGGCATTCTCGGGCGGCATCATCGTCGGAGTCTGCTCCAGCACTCGCGAGAACGCGAAGAGCAGGATTAGCCAGGCAATGATCGCGGCGGGAACGAGCCACGGCAGCCGCCGCCACGGATCGTCAAGGGGAGGTATCCGCCCGATCTGAACGGCCGAGTTCATTCGCGCTTCACCGCGATCATGAAATGCTCGACGCCAGCGCGCCGCGCCTGCAGCATCGATTGCACCACGATCCCTTCGGGCGCGGCGCTGTCGGCATTGACCACCACGCCCGCCTCACCTGCGAGCATCGGCTTGAGCGCGAACGCAAGCGCGTCGAGCGTGGTCGGAGTCTTGTCGAGAAAAATCTTGCTGTCTTTCGTGATCGTCAGGGTGACGGGTTCCTTGTGGTTCAGATTCTCGGCGTTGCCTTGCGGCAGATTTACCGTGATCGAGTTGAGACTCTGCATCGAGAGCGACGCCAGCATGAACGTAACCAGCAGAAAGAACATCACGTCGATCATCGGGATGATCTCGATCCGGCCGTGACGGAACTCGCGCGCGCGCTTGAGCTTCATCGCCCGGCCTCGGCCATCCGGGGACCGCGCCCGGGCCGTTCCTCGTGCGGGACGGGAGCGTCGGTGTCGCCGGGTTCGCGATCGAGGCGAATATGATCGATCAGGCGCGAGCCGAGCCGCTCCATGTGATCGAGCGATCGGGATTGCATACGTGAGAAAAAATTGAAAGCGAACAACGCGAACAGAGCGATCAGCAAACCCAGGGCAGTCGAAATCAGCGCCTGCGCAACGCCCGAGGTTACTTTCGCGGGCGCCACCAGGCCCGCGCCGCCGATTATCTGAAACGCGTCCATCATGCCGGTGATGGTTCCGAGGAGCCCCATCAGCGGCGCCGCGGTGACGACAGTCTCCAGCACCCAGAGTCCGCGGCCGAGCGATTTTTCGATCTCGCCGGCTTCGTCTCCCGCACGCGATTCGACCCACCATGCGGGCTTGCTGCGATTTTCCAGGATCACACGGATAAAGCGCGCGTACGCGTTGCGCGGGCCTAGAGCTTCAACCTGACGCGCCAAGGCGTCCCACGAAAAGCCGAAGGTCTCGATCAGATCGGCGGTCTCGACCGGCAGCCGCAGGCATCGCGAGTACATCACGGCGCGATCAAAAATTATGATCAGCGCGATCACTCCCAACAGAAGCAGCGGGTAGACCATCGCTCCGCCGAATTGGAGCGCTACCCATGCCGCGTTTATTTCACTCATAAGCTGGCCTTCGTCGGAAACTCATTTGCTTCCGACATATTGAAACTGATTCTCACTTTCGCTTAAGCTTCCTACACGCTTCGTTTTCGATCAAGCCAAAGAACCTCGGCCTCAGGGCGTCAGTCCCCCGGCCTTCAGCGTTGGAAATTCCCATTTCACGCCGCCGTAGAGCGCGCGACGCGGACCGTATTGCGGCGCGAACACGCCGATCCCGGTGCCGTTGCGGATCTGGTAGATGTCGTCATTCATATTGACCATCGCCGCGCGCAGAACTATCGCGCCGCGATCCGCCATCGCGATCCGCTTCGAGATCCCCGCGTCGAGCTGGATATAGAAAGGAAGGTTTCCGGTGTTGGCAAAACCCTTTCTGAGACCGCTGCCGTAGATACCGTCGAGGCTGAAGCTGTAACCCCTCCAGTTGTAAACCCCGCCGACCGAAGAAGTGAATGTCTGATCGTGATCGAGGAATATATAGTGGCTATTGATATATTTGAGCTCGGCGGGCGAGAAGTTGAATTGCCCTGATACGACTTGCGTGCCTTGAGCGACGCTGTATGCGAAGTTCGCGTAGGTATAGAGATTTTTGTAGGTATAGGAACTGGTGAACTCGGTACCGTAGACGCGGCCCTTCGCGTAGTTGAAAGTCTCGAAGATTAGTGCGGGACCGAACTGGCCCTCGTCGATCAGGTCGGTGGCTTTCTTGTAGTAGGAATCGATCCCGACATTCAGCCCCGGAATCACCGTCTGCGTTGCTCCGGCGTCGAAGTAGTGATCGCGCTCGACGGTCGGAGTTCCGTTGCCTTTCGAGGCGGGCGCGCCAGTAGTGCCTTCGAACTCCTTGATCGAGGTGACGGTCACGAGTTCGGTCGGCGGCGGAGTGAAGTATCGCGCATATGCCGCATGAAGCGTGGTTCCCTTGAACGGAACGTAAACCAGACCAACGCGCGGGCTCGCCTGATCCGCACGGACCAGGCCGTCGTAGAGATCGAACCTGACGCCGGTGTTGATCGTCAACGGCTCGAACGGCTTCCATTCGTCTTGCGCGTACGCGCTATAGGTCCATGCCGTAATCGCAGTATCGTCAACCAGCGCGATCGGTGTAGTCAGCGGGATCCCGCCGACGATCGGAAACACCGATTCGTGATTATCTATTTCCGCGCGATCGCCGTTGAAGTACGCGCCAATTCGGATCGTATGCCGGTCAAACCCATGGTACGCCGTGTCGGCCTGAATTCCGTTGGACCATACGCTGCGGAACACCCGGGAGGATGCGCCGTTGTAGATAAGGTCCCCAACCGGATCGGGATTGAATGTGACCGTCGAGTAGCGGCTGTACGGCGCGATTTGGTAATCGACATTGGATCCGATCTCGCCCTGCAGCGCGAGAACGCCGAAGTAGGTTTGTTCGAACTGATCCTCGGCGACATCCGCCGACGGATAGACCGGAACTCCTTCCAAAGCAAACACCTGGGGCTGGTCCGGATTGGCGGGAATCTGGAAGTGATTCTCCGCGGTACCCATGATCAGGCTCAACCGCGTTGTCGGATTGATAAAGTAGGAAAAATATCCGAACCCGGAACCCCCGTTCGCCGTGTCGTGAATCGCCGTCGGCCCTGGAGTTGGCGGCTCGACCCCGCGGTCGGTGTGCTCGTATTGCGCGGTCACGAAGTAACTGAAATTGCCTTTCGATCCGCCGTACTCGAAGCTCGGCTGCTCGGTATTGCGCTGGCCGCCGTAGAACTCGACGTCGCCGCCGTTATCGAGGAGTCCGTCTTGCGTCTTGATGTCTATAACTCCCGCGGTGCGCAGGCCGAACTCCGCAGGCAGGGCGCCGGTCAGCAAGCTGACACTCTGTGCGATCCGCGGACTGAGGGCCTGACCGAATCCAGTGATTCCTTCCGGGAGCTGGACCCCGTTGATACGGTATTGAAGATTCGCATGGTCTCCGCGAACGTGCAGTTGCCCGTACGAGTCCTGCACAACTCCGGGCGCCTGCAGGAGGACATCGTTGAGCGCGGTGTTGTTTCCCTGCGGCAGCTCCTGGATTGCCTTCTGGCTGAAGCGATACACGCTTCCTCCGGTTTGGGGCGACAGCGCGTTGCGCGACTGATCGAGCTTCTTGGCGGCGACCGTCATGCTGAGCGCGGCCTCCGACGCGAGCGCCACGACGAGGGGCTTCGCACCGGTGCGGGTAACCGTGACGATCTGCGTGCCGGTTTTGAATCCGGTTTTTTTCACGATGACCGCGTA
>JBAPSR010000156.1:0-1645 GCA_049281755.1 Binataceae bacterium (SeqCode) | reverse complement strand
CGCTCGACGGCGCCGAGGCCGAGCGCGTCGGTATCGCAACCTATCTCGCAAAAGACGAGCGCGATCTTGCACGGGTCGCCGGCGCGCTCGCCGAAGCGATTTTGTCGCGCGCCCCGCTCGCGGCGCGGCTGGTTAAAGACGCGGTCCTTAAGGGATACGATATGACGCTCGAACAGGGTGTGAGGCTTGAGGAAGATCTATACGCCCTGCTACAAACGACTGCCGACCGTGGCGAGGGCGTGCGCGCGTTTCTGGACAAGCGCAAGCCGCTATTCCGCGGCGCTTGAACAATCCGATTGCGAAAGGAATGGTGAGATGGCCAATCAACTGGGCAAAGTTTATATCTGCGCCAAATGCGGCTCGCAGGTTATAGTGACCAAGGGCGGCACCGGCGTGCTCAAATGCTGCGGCGCTCCGATGGAACAAAAGAAGTAATCCGCCGCCCTTCGCGGCGTCCAAGATGATCGATCGATGAGGAGGATCTCCCGATGATCGGAGCCATAATTGTCGGAATCATCGCCGGATGGCTGGCCGGGAAACTGGTGCGCGGCAAGGGCTATGGAATAATCGGCGACCTGATTCTCGGGTTGGTCGGCGGTCTGATCGGCGGATGGATTATCGGGGCATTCAATATCCCCGGTCCCAACGGAACCATCGGCGCGATCGTCGTCGCCACGATCGGCGCGGTCATCCTCGTGTGGATCGCGCATCTGATTCGCGGCGAAGTCTAGCTCGCGGCGGTTCTTTCCGATCGTTCAGGCGAGCGCGCGCAGGCGCAGTTCTTTGGCCTGGCTGCGGATCGGCTCGGGCAGCGCGACCGCCGTGGCGTCAACCCAGGTGCGTTCCAGGCGATAGAACTCTCGCGCCGGCTCGTAAAAGATGTGCACCACCAGGTCGTCGTAGTCGAGCACGATCCAGTGCGCGTGCTTGACCCCCTCGACCGAGAGCGGACGAAGCTTGCTCTTGTGCATCCGCTCCTCGATCCCGCGCGCGATCGCCTGCACCTGCACATCCGAGCGCCCGGTCGCAATCAGAAAGTAATCCGCGATCGAGGCGAGATGTTCGGACTCGAGTACGACCAGGTCGTAAGCCTTTTTTTCCAGGGCCGCTTCGGCGGCGGCTATCGCCTTGGTGAGTGAATCCACGCTTGCGCGGGCGCCTCTCAAAAGAGCTGATGGCGATTGATGTAGTCCACCACGTCGCCGGGCACGAGATAGTTGATCGAACGGCCGCGCTGTATTTTGCGGCGAATCGCCGTGGCGGAAATGGAAAGGACAGTCGTGGCTACGAATGAAAGCGTTTGTCCGCTCGGGTTCACGTAGTGATCGTCTGTTTTAATGTAGCCAAACCTTTTCAGCCCGGCAAGCGGGAACCGCGGCTGACCCTCTGCGCCCTCGGGCATCCGCGTGTGCACGACGATATTGCACAGCGACGCCATCTCGTCGCAGCTTTTCCAGGTCTCGAGCTCCGCGAACTGGTCCGCGCCCATCAGCAGGTAAAGCGTCGCCGGCTGGCGCAGCGTCGCCAGAAAAAACTTGACCGTGTCGATCGTATACGAGCTGCCTCCGCGCCGCATCTCGACGTCGGAGACCATGAAGTGCCGATTGCCCTTGGTCGCCAGCCGCACCATCTGCAGGCGATGCTC
>JBAPSR010000155.1:0-9979 GCA_049281755.1 Binataceae bacterium (SeqCode) | reverse complement strand
GGGCTCCGCGTCCTCGGGATGGTAGCCGCGCGCACGAGCGGCATGCGCCGCGCGATCGGCGATCGCGTTGGCGGCAATCCGGTAGAGCCACGCCGCGAACGGCACGCCGCGCCACTGGTAGCGGCCGAGATTCTCGAGCGCGCGATGAAACACGTCGGCGGTCAGATCCTCGGCTTCCGCGCGTTCGTGAACCCGCCGCGCGATATACGCATAGACGCGCGGAAAGTTCTCTTCGTAAAGGCAGGCGAAGCGGCTCGGATCGGTCTGCGCGGCCGCGACCATCCGCCGCTCTTCCGAGTCGTTCGCCAATAATGCCGCCCTAGCCCGCGCCATGTGGTTACCTATCCATATAAACGCCGGTCACGGCAAAAGGTCACGCCCTGTCTTATTCTCTATCCTCGCCCTAATCTGATCCCTCGCCCTGAAAGGGAGAGGCCAGGTGAGGGACCTTATTCAGCGCGGCGCGGGAGCGACGCGCGATTCAAAGAAGGAAACAATGGTCGCACATTCGCGCGACTCAAAATTAAAGGACCGTTGCCTTACCTCTTCCGTTTCAGGGCGAAGGATCAGACCTCCTCTTGACACACTTTGGCCGGGCGTTCAGTATTTTGACCATGCGGCCAGAAATTGATCCGGATGCCACCAAGCGCTCTTTTATCGAAACCTCGCGGCGCGCGCAGATCATCGAATGCGCGATCGAAACGATCGCAACCCTGGGCTATGCGCGGGCCTCGCTTGCGCAGATCGCGCGGCGCGCGGGAATCAGCAAGGGCGTTATCTCCTATCACTTCGCGGGTAAGGACGAGCTGATCCAGCAGATCGTCGAGGAGGTGTACACCGCCGGCCAAGCCTTCATGCGCCCGCGCATCCTGGCCGAGACTTCCGCGCGCGCGCGGCTGCGCAAGTATATCGAGAGCAACCTCGAATTCCTGGGCACGCATCGGATGCATCTGGTCGCGCTCTCGGAAATTTACAAGAATGCGCGCCCGGGGCGGCCGGTCGAACGCAGCGCCGCGAACTCCGACGAAAGGATCGTGGCGGGACTGGAGCGGATTCTGCGCCGCGGGCAGCGCAGCGGCGAGTTTCGCGAGTTCTCTGCCCGCGTGATGGCGATCACTATCGGGGTCGCGATCGACGCAAGTTCCCCGCAGCTGACCGCCGACCCGAAGCTTGATCTCGACTCGTACGCGCGCGAACTGATGACCACCTTCGACCTCGCGACCCGCAGGAGTGCATAAATGGCAACCGCAATTTCCACCCCGCCGGTTGCTCAACCGCCGCCGCAGGGACCGCGTCTCGGTTTCGCGATCAAAACCTTTTACGGAGTCGGCTCGGTCGCGTTCGGAGTCGAATCGGTGGCGCTTGGCTCGCTGTTGCTGCTGTTCTTCAACCAGGTGGTGGGACTGCCGGCGCCGTGGGTTGGAGCGGCGATCATGATCGCGCTGGTGTTCGACGCGATCTTCGATCCGATCGTGGGGCAATGGTCCGATCACTTTCGCTCGCGCCTGGGCCGGCGGCATCCATTCATGTACGCCTCGGCGCTGCCGCTGGCGATCGCATTTTATTTTCTGTGGAACCCGCCGCACGGCTGGAGCAAGGGAGCGATGTTCGCGTACCTGATCGTACTCCTGATCTCGGTGCGGCTGCTGGTCAGCCTGTACGAGATTCCCAGCTCCGCGCTCGCGCCCGAGCTCACGCCGGATTACGACGAGCGCACCAGCCTGCTGAGCTACCGCTTCTTCTTCGGGATGATCGGCGGCACCGCGATGGCGATCCTGGCGTTCCGGGTATTCCTGCGCCAGGACGCAACCCACACGCTTGGCGTGCTCGACAGGCTGGGGTACGCGCGCTGGGGCCTGGTCGCGTCGATCGTCATGTTCATCACGATTCTGATTACCTGCGTGGGCACGCAGGGCCGCGGAATCGATATCAAAACTCCGCCGAAGGTGGCCGGAAGCTTCTCCGGCAATATTCGCGAGATCATGACGACGCTTTCGAACCGCTCGTTTTTGTCGCTGATGATCGCGGGGATCATTTCGGCGATCGCGAGCGGAATCTCCAGCGGCCTCGGACTCTACATCACGACCTATTTCTGGGAGCTGACTTCCAAGGAAATTTCCTACCTGGTCGCATTCGGCTTCTTTTCGGCGCTGCTGGGCGTGACGCTGGCGCCGATGGTCTCGAAGTGGATGGGCAAGAAGCGCGCGATGATCACGCTGTTCGCGATCTCGCTGGTCGCGAGCGTGATTCCGATTCCGCTGAAACTCATCGGCCTGATGCCGCCGGCCCATTCGTTCGCGCTGATCGCGGCGCTGGTGGTGGACGGGGTCGTGCGCGACACGCTCGGCATCATGGGCTTCATCATCGTGTCCTCGATGATGGCCGACGTGGTCGAGGATATCGCGGTGCACACGGGGCAGCGCTCCGAAGGGCTGCTGTTCGCGGCCAACGGGCTGTTGCAGAAGGTGGTTTCGGGAGGCGGGACTTTTGTTTCGGGATTGCTGCTTTCGTACGTGCATTTTCCCCAGAACGCGGTGCAGGGCCACGTCGATCCGCTGATTTTGCGCCATCTGGTTTTGATCTATGTTCCAATCACGGCGGCGTGCAGCGCGATCGCGATCGCGGTGCTGGGCTTCTATCGGATCGATCGCGCGAGCCATCAGCACAACCTCGAGCAACTGCGCGACGCCGGTGCGATCGCGGAGACGAACCAAGCCGAGGCGCGTGAGGGCGTCACGCCGCTGACCCGCGCAATCTAGCGGCAAGCGCTTCACCGCAAGCGAGATCGTTGGCGCCCCCAGGGGGAAGGAAAGATGAGAATCCAAAATCGCCTTACTATTTCAATCGCCGCGACCGCCGCGATGGTTTTGATGCTGGCGCTGGCGCCGCTATTGCCCGCGGCGGAGCCTGTAACCGCGGGCAGTTTTCAATTCGGCGGACTTGAGCGCGCGTACGCGCTGCATGTTCCCGCCCGCTACGACGGCAAAACTCCTGCGGCGCTGGTGGTCGTGCTGCACGGCGCCGGAGGCTCCGGTGCGCGAACGCTCACACGCGAGGGCTGGGTCGCGGCGTCCGACCGCGACGGCTTTATCGTCACGGGACCCAACGCCGAACCGATCCGGCCGTCGCAGCCGGAGAGCTTTCGCACCAATCCAACCGCGTGGAATGATCTTGGCCAGACCGCAACCCCGGACGCGCCGCATCACCAGGTCGATGACGTCGGATTTATCGACGCGTTGATCACGCGCCTGTCGAGCCAATATCGAATCGATCCCAAGCGCATTTACGTCACCGGATTTTCCAGCGGCGCAAGCATGACGCTGACGCTTGGGGTGAAGCTCGCAGGACGCCTCGCGGCGATCGCGCCGGTCTCGGGCCAATTTAGATTGAGCGCCGCGACGCTCGCGGCGCCGATCTCGATGCTCTACGTCATCGGCACTGCGGATCCGCTGAACCCTCTGGCCGGTGGCGCGGCGACCACGCCGTGGGGAACAAGCTCCAAACCTCCCATCGCGCAATCGATCGATGCGTGGCGCACGATGCTCAAGTGTCCAGGCAGTGCGGGCACGCTGCGCGACAGCGGCGGCGTCAAGGGAATCTCGTACGGTCCGTGCGCGGGCGGCACCGTGCTCGAGTTCTACACGGTTGACGGACTCGGCCACGTATGGCCGGGCAGCCCGCAGGTTCTGCCCGTGCAATGGGTTGGCGAGGCGAGCAACAAGCTCGACGGCACCGATCTGATCTGCAAGTTTTTCGCCGCGCACCAGAAGGTCAATTGACGAATTGCGATGAGTGAAAAGCCGAATATCGTTCTGGTGATGGCGGATCAGCATCGCGCCGACATGCTCGGATGCGCCGGCGATCCGATCGTCAAAACTCCGCACATGGACCAGCTCGCGCGCGAGGGCGTGCGCTTCGAGCGCGCGTACTGCCAGGGTCCGCTGTGCATGCCGGCGCGCGCCTCGGTGCTGACCGAGCGCTACGTGCGCGACCATGGAGTGTTCGAGAATTCGTCGCAGGTGGCCGACGGCACGCCGACTTTTTTGAACCGCATCCGTGACGCCGGTTATCACACCGCGGAGATCGGCAAGATGCATCTGTGGCCGCACGGCCAGCGCCATGAACGCTCGACCGCCGCGATGCGCGATCTCATGCTCGCGTACGGCTTCGACGAACCGATCGAGACCGTCGGCAAGCTCGCGTCGCGGGCGTACGACACCCCGTACACTGAATATTTGCGCGAGCGCGGGCTGCTCGAAGTCTATCGCGAGTTTATCGGGCGCAATCGGTTGTCGGGCAATCGGGCAGGCGCCCCGGCGTGGCAGGCAGATCCCTGTCCGCTCTCGCTCGAGGATTATCCCGACGCGTGGCATGGCCGGCGCGCCGCGGATTGGATCGACAGCTACGCGGGCCGCGCGCCATTTTTCCTGTGGGTCGGATTTCCGGGACCGCACAATCCGTGGGACGCGCCGCGCGAGGCGGTCGATCAGTATCGCGCCGCGGAAATTCCGATGCCGCGATCGCTCGAGCGCCCCGCGGTTCCAGCCGCGGGTCCGTTCAAGCTGTTCCTGAACGCGTTTCTGGCGCACAGCGATTCGGCCTCGATGACCGACGCGGCAATCGTCGCGCTGCGCCGCGCGTATTACGCGAACGTCTCGGTGATCGACGCCGGCCTGGGCGCGATCACCGCCGCGCTCGCGCGCAGAAAGATGCTCGACAACACCTGGGTCATCTACACCAGCGATCACGGCGAGATGATGGGGGAGCATCGGATGCTCATGAAGATGGTCTTCTACGAGCCGTCGGTGCGCGTGCCGATGATCGTGCGTCCGCCCGGCGCGACATCCGCGCGGGTCGTGCGCGAACGCGTGCAGTTGATGGATCTGTCGGCGACGGTGCGCGATATCGCAGGCGCCGGAGCAATAGCGGAGAGCGGCGCGAACTCGCTGCTGCCGGTGATTCGCGATGGTGCGCCTGCGGCTGCGATTCCAGCGCTCGCGAGCGAGAACTACGGCTTCGCGATGTTCCTGGCCGAGCGCTACAAGCTGGTCGTATTCGAAGACACGCTCGAAGCCGGGCAGCTTTTCGACGAGGTTGAAGATTCGTGCGAAGACCGCAATCTGTGCGGCGATCCCGCGTGTGCAAAAATCGTCGACGCGATGCTCGAAGAGCATGTGCGGCCGTTCTTCAAGACCGCACCGGTGAGACCGCATCCCGCGCTGGTCGCACGGCTCGCGGCTCGCGGCGCGCGCGGCAACGGCTGACTGCGCACTCAGAACGAAACCGGCAGACGCTCGAGGCCGCGCAGCACCATCGTGCGGCGCCATTGGTAGTCTTGCTCCGCGAGCCTTAGCTTCGGCATCCGGCGCAAAAGAGTTTCGAACGTGATGCGGCCCTCGAGTTTCGCGAGCGGCTCGCCGATGCATCGATGAATCCCTCCGGCAAACGCAAGGTGATTGTTGTCGGGCCGGGCGACATCGAAACGGTCGGGATCGGGGAAGCGTTCGGGGTCGCGATTTGCCGCACCCATGATCACCACCAAATGCTCGCCGGGCGGGACGGTGCGGCCGCCGATTTCGATCGGCTCCGTCACGGTGCGGAACGTCACCTGCGCCGGACTGTCGTAGCGCAGGACCTCGTCGACGGTCGAATCGATTAGCGCCGGGTCGTGGCGCAGGCGTTCGGCCGCCGCCGGATTTCGCAGCAGAGCGAGCGTGCCGTTGGCGAGCATGTTCATGGTGGTTTCATGGCCTGCGACGAGGGTAAAGATCGCGTTGGAGACTACTTCGTCTTCGCTTGCGACTTCGCCGCGCTCTTCGCCGGAAACCAGCAGGCTCAACAGATCCTCGCCGGGATTTTGGCGGCGCTCAGCCGCGAGCCCGGCGAAATATCGTTTGGCCGATGCGATCGTGTCTCGCACGCCGGCGCCGTGATCGTTCGCGCTCGCGGCGGGATCCATCGATTCGCCCAGCGACCGCACCCAATCGCCCAGCAGCGGAAAGTCGCGCTCGGGCACGCCCATCAAGTCGGCGAGTACGGCTACGGGAAGCGGAAACGCCAGGTCCGCGACCGCGTCCATCGTGCCGCGCTCCTGCACCGCGTCGAGCAGGCCGTCGGCAATTTTCTGAACGCGCGGACGCATCGCCTCGAGGTTAGCGGGCGAAAAGACTTTGCCCATCACCCGGCGCAGACGCGTGTGATCGGGCGGAAGGCGGAACTGGAGAGCGGGCCTGAGCAGCGCGCGCATCGAGCGCAAACCGTCGTCGGGCGGAAAAGTATCGAGCGCTGTCAGATCAAACGTGCTGGTGCGGCGGTCGCGCAGTATGTTGTAGGCATCGGCGTAGCGCGTGATGATCCAGAAGCCGACGGGAGTGCGCAGCACCGGAAAACGCCGGCGCAGGAAGCGATAGAGCGGATACGGATTGCGCGAGAACAGGCGCCCGTACCATCGGTTGAAGAAGCGGCTCGTCTTCGCAACAGTCGCAGGCGACGCCATCAGAAATTCTCTAACCCATCCTTCCCGGCTTCTTTTGCCTAACTTTTTTTGGCGAACGGACGGTCGCGCTCGGTCAGCGCCGACTTAAGTCCCTTCTCGCGCGAGGCTTTCATCCACGCCTTCACGGTGTCGGTCTGATGCGCGATCACGTCGATATCGGCGGCGGATTGTTCGGCGGCGCGGATGCCCATGATATCGAGATAGCGATTGACGGCGGCCTTGTGCAGCATCAGCAGCTCGGCGGGAACCATCGCGACCCGGCGCGCGTAGGCGAGAGTCTCTTCTTCGAGCTTGTCTTTCGGGAAGATGCGATTGACCAGATGCCATTCGAGCGCTTCTTTGGCGCCCATGTAATCGCCGGTGAAAAGATATTCCTTGGTCTTGCGCGGGCCCATCAGCACCGGCCACATCGAGAGCGTCGGCAGGATTCCAAGCGAGCGTCCGGCAGGATGACCGAACTGCGCGTCCTCGCTCGCGAAGACGATATCGCAGTGGCCGATAAACTCGGTGCCGCCGGCGAGGCAGAAGCCGTGCACCTGCGCGATGGTTGGTTTGGAGATCGCCCACAGGCGCTGCCATCGCTCGATGGTTTTGTGCAATCCCAGGCGATCGTTGGTGACGGTGAAGGTCGAGCCTGGATGCTGCGTGCCCTGCAGATCGTAGCCGGCCGAGAACGCGCGGCCGGCGCCGCGGATGATCAGCACGCTCGCCTCGGGATTGGCCTCGTACTCGTCCATCACGAGCTCGAGTTCCTTGAGCAGCTTCTGCGACAGCGCGTTGAGCTTTTCGGGGCGGTTGAGCGTGAGCCGCCAGATTTTGCCTTCGACGTTTTCGTAGATAACGGTTTCGTATGATGCCATCGCGGATGCCCTCGTAGAGATGTTGCTACTTCACCGCGGCCAGAAAATCGCCGGGAAATTTCGCGGAGTTTTCCGGTTGTTCCCAGAAGAACATATGACCGGCGCCGGGAAGAATCTTGAGCTTCGATCCGGCGATTCCACGGTGCAGAATCTCCGCGTTCGCGACTGGCACGATATTGTCATCGTCGCCGTGGATGACCATCGTCGGCGCCTTGATCTCCGACAGGCGCGCGAACGTCTCGAAACCGCCGATCGCCTCGCCCTGGCGCATGTAGGTGTGCGTCGGAGTGATCGGATAATCCGCCGACTCGGTCATCCGCTCGATGAGCGTCTTCTGGCCCGCCGCCGAATTCAGAAACGCGCTGCCGCACGCGACCGAGAAGGCAAGCTTCGCGGCCTCGAGCGGATCCATCCCGGGCTGCGGCATCAGCTTCGCGATATTTTCCGGATTGGCGGCGGACGAATGCGCCGCGCCGCAATTGGTGCATCCCAGGACCAGGCCTTTGACTCGAGTGGGATACTTGAGCGCGTACTCCTGCGCGATCATCCCGCCCATCGAGATCCCGTAGATGTGCGAGGTGGAAGCGCCCGCGTGCTCGAGCACGCAGGCAACATCGTCGGCCATGTCGGCAAGCTTCCACGAGCGGTCGGGCTTGTCGCTTTCGCCGGTGCCGCGATTATCGATCATGAAGATGCGGAAGCGATCCGCGAGAAGCTTCAGAAACGGCTCGCCCCATGAGCGGCCCGATCCGGAAAATCCCATGATCAGCGCGAGCGGTGCGCCCGCGCCGCGAATCTCGTAGCGAATTTTGAGGCCGTCTAACGATTGTGCGAAGTCGCGTGTAGGCACTTGGGTGAACTCCTTGAACGATCGGTATTGAAGCGGCGAGCCGCGGCGCGATAGTAGCGCCCTCAGCCTCAAGGCGTAAAGCGTGATGACTCGAGCGCGATGGCGAGCGGCGAACATCCGGCGATCGGTGGGTTCGTTCCGGAGATTTTGAGATTTTGAAAGGGAATTGTTCAGCAAAATCAGGGAATTTTTCTGAAAGCTGATAGTTCGTCTTATTTTTTCGTATTAGTTTCGCTTTCGTCGGTGCCAGGAATTTTATCGCAAGGAATCGGATCGATTTTTTTCCGATCGGTTTCATCATCGCGATGATCGCATAGAAGGCGGAGTTCGATAAGGCTGAACAGTTCAGCCTTGTAATTTGTCCACTCATAGTTTATGAGCGTCGCGCGAAAAGAATCCCGGGATTCCTCGCGCGGCTGCCACGCGCGGGAATGATGTGAAGAAGAAAGAAGAGTGTAATGTCACATGTTCGGAATTGTCGGGGGCTGCGCTGTAGGTGAACCATAGTGTTTGGCGACGTAAGCCAAGTAGAGAAATTGCGGCCCCCCAGAGGTTGTGTTACAGCGATCTATTATAATTTGTCACGCTAGAGGGGGGTGATAAATGTCTGTCTGTGGATGGCTGATTGATGATGCTGGCAAGCAGTTTCCTCTCGACCGGAGTCAGTCGCTTCGGATAGGTCGTGATTCGGCCAACAGCGTCGTCTTAATTGACGCTTCCGTGTCTCGTTCTCACGCCGAAATCTTCGTTCAAGGTGGCATCGCGCGAGTCAGAGATTTCGGCAGCTCGAATGGCACATTCGTGAACGGAACGAAGGTGACGGACTCCGCGCTTTATGACGGACAGAGCGTTCGGATTGGTTCGGTCGGGTTCACTCACCGAAGCGCGACAAACGCTCGCGAGCAAACGATCCTAATCGGCGATCAACATTCGGTGCAGTCAGCGCCTTCCCGTACGACGGTACAACCGCTACCAGGAATCTTTTGTCAAAGCTGTGGCTCGTCGAACAAAGCTGGGCGGCCTTTTGCACGAAATGCGGTTCCCCTCTCAGAGCTATCCGCCACGCTGAGGTCCGGACCGCTTTCGCGGAACCGCAGGTTCATTACATAGCGACTTCAAGTGCCAACGCTGGGCTCGCGGCGGTTCTATCGTTCTTCTGGTGCGGTCTGGGTCACATCTATGCGGGAAGAATTGGCAAAGGTATATTGTTGATGTTCTTGTATCCATGTTTCCTCGCGTTCGGATATTTGCTTCTCCTGAGCGGAATCGTCGCCGCTGGAAGTAGTGCCCCAGCTGGCGCGGGCGTCTTTCTTATCGGTCTTGTTTTTCTCGTTTGCGCAGGCAGTGTCTGGGTCTATGGCAGGTCAATTCATATAACCTTGCCAAGCGCGCGGCTGTCGCAACCATTTCGCGAGTTCATGTGACGCCTGTCTAGAACCGCTAGGTCGCAGCGCGCGGCAGAGGTGCACTCCATGCGCCTGTGCGACAAGGGCTCCGATCTCGTGAGCCGAGCGCCGTTGGATCGCAGAAAGTCGACCTCCTCTTGGACAAGGAGAGCGAATTAAGCACTCCAGCCAGTTGAGTCTTGCCCTCGTTCAACCGCATCCGAAACTAGACTCTTGAGTAGCGGCGAAATATCGCGATCGGCGAATCGAGCGGGAACGCAATTCAATCACGCGGGACCAAGTGCCAGCGATTATCTTCGAATCGAACTTCGCCATGCCGTTTCAAGTACTGCTGAGCATTACGCACGTAGTGTTTCCATTTCTTGCC
>JBAPSR010000154.1:0-14650 GCA_049281755.1 Binataceae bacterium (SeqCode) | reverse complement strand
CAGGTGCCGCAAGTGGCGGCGCCGGCGGCCATGTTGTACTCGAAGTCGTTCATCCCGTTCATGATCCAGAACACCGCGGGATGGTTCGCGTCCGAGTAGTAAGGGAAGTTGTCGTAGCCCAGCGAGCAGGTGGAATCGTGCTTCGTACAGCTCGTGTCGGTAGCGCTCAGGATGCCCGGGATGCGGCGCGGATTCTGAGCATTGGCGACCGCGGCGCGCGCGAGGACTCCGAGGTTGGCATAAAGTTGGTTTCCGGTTTCGGTTCCATCCTCGAGATAGTAGCCGTGCCCTATCGATTCATAGCCCACGTTACGCGCCAGCCGCACTCCCTGGGTCGCATGGATCACCATCCACCGCGTCATCGAGGCCCATACCGAGCTGTCCTCGACGAAGGTCACCGGCGGCGTCCCGACGGGCGTCTGCCGCGCCATGTGGAAGTGCACCGGATAGTGCATGATCGCGCCGCCCTGGCCCAGTTGATAAAACTCGACGCCTTGCACCTGGTAGCTCGCAAAGCCCTGGCGAACAATAGTGTCGCCGCCGAAAAAGTAGCCGGTCGATCCGTCGGTCGGCGGCGGCGGGAACGTGGTCGCGAAATTCGGCGCCACCGGCGCCGTGTCGCCCTCGGAAATGATTCGGATACTGTGGGTCAACAATCCAACCGCGGCGCGCGTGTCGGCGGAGCTGACGTTCATCCCGAGGCGCGAGATGCCGGGGTACGTCGTATTCGACAGGTCGAGCATCGATCCGTTATGCGGCCATAAGAGGCCGGTAGTGCCCGGAGCGGCGTTGGTAAAGGTGATCGTCGTGGTATTGCCGCTGAACATCGGCGGTTTGCTGATGATCAACTGCTCAGCGTGACCCGGCAAATAATCGGTCGAGGTGATGACGATATTGTCGTTCTGCTGCCAATCGACGGCGCCCGCAACGACGATACTGGTGGCTTTGGGCTCCACGCTGGCCTGCAAGCGGACCCAGCTCGTTCCGGTGCACGAATTATCGGTAGCTGAACAAGCCCCGGGTTGGCCAGCATATGACGCGCCCTTCTTTCCGAAGAGTTGCACTGTGCCGCCATAGGAGAGCGCCAGAACCTTGTGTCCGAAATAGGCGGTGGGATTACTGCTTTGATCGGACGGATCCAAAGCCTCGTAGGAATAGAAGCAGTCGTTGACCCCGCCCGGTAATGGATTAGTGAAATTGCAATCGGCAGTCGGCCGCAGCATCGGCGGCATCGTGCGCGGGTTGGAATTCCAGACAGCACTTGGGACCCCGCAATTGGCCGATACGCAGGTGACACCCGGATCCGTGGCCGCCCCCCAGAGGTGAATCGTTACCGATCCATTGGCGGAACCGATCGGCGTCGTCGATGTACCCGCGATCAGGCTGCCGCCGTTTTCGACGACGATATTCTCCGCATAAAAATTGGTTACCGCGTCATCGAAGGTCAGCGTGCCGCCCGGGGTAACTCCCGGGTTGGTGCTGTAGATGTTCACGCTGTGAAAGACGTAGTTGCCGGCCGTCACTTCGCAGGGGCCGGTCACCTGAAGATCGGTGGTCGCGTCGCCCGAGGTCAGGGTCCCGCTGTTACAAGTCACGACCGTGGCCTGGGCCGGCCCGGAAAAGAACATCAACAAAAGCAGCAAACTCGCGAACAGAAACAAAAATCCGCCGGGCGGATGAATACGAGATGTCACAGACACTGCGGGCTCCTCCCCTACGTCACCAGTAACCGATGGCTCAAATAAATTAGAAGCAACCGCAGCGTACAAACAAATCGGAAACGTTTCCACCCAGATGTAATTGTTAACTGCGGTCGGCCCGACAAAATAAATCGGCGTAATCGAACTCGGAATTCCTCGCGCGGCAGCCGGAGGCGCCCTGAGCCTGCCGAAGGGCGCGGGAATAACAGCAGCGGATCCTTCGCGGAGCCTGCCCCGAGCGACACCTTCGGAGACAAGAGGCCAGCAGGGGGCCTGATCCCTCGCCCAGTATGGGAGCTGCCACTGGCACACGGTAAGGAGAGGGACCGAATTCAGCAGCGCCGCGCGATTAAAAGAGCGGAGCAGCACCCTCACCCACGCGGTACGATGCTTGCGAAAAAGGGGCAAGCATCGTGCCGCGCCGCCCTCTCCCGGGGGAGAGGGTCTCCGCCGGAGATCCGCCGCTCTTGATTCGGCCGCTCGATCGCGGAAGCCGCTGAGCATCCAGGAAGCTTCCTTTTTTATCGCGTGACCGTCGACGGCCCGTCGGCCACCCGAAGCGCAATCTTCGGCATTTATCGACACCTCCCATCCTGAGCGGAGGCCGTTGCGGCCGCCCCCGTGTCATCCTGAGCGGAGGCCGTTGCGGCCGGAGTCGAAGGATCCCGGGACGATCATGCACCGCATGACGATTGCTGACCCTGGGACGTCGATCGCATCCGTGGCGCGATCGTATCGCTCGAAGTAAACCAGGCGCGTGACGTTGTAACGCGTGGTGAAACTCGCGACCGCTTTCTCCCGATGCTCCGCGATGCGCCGCGTGATCCTCGCGCGCAGCCCCGCGATGAGCAAGCGCCGGGAGCCTTCAGGAGGAACCGCGATGCCGTGCATGGACGCCTCGGGATCCTTCGACTCCGGCCGCAACGGCCTGCGCTCAGGATGACGGTCCAACACCGTTGGTGAAAAAAACACAAACTCTGAGCGAAGCCGAAGGAAATCCCGTACGAGCTCTTCGAGGCTGTCGATAAATGGCGAGTTCTTGTCTGTCATCCTGAACGAAGGCTGCCCCTTCGGCGTTGCTCAGGGCAGGCTCCTATCCGGAGGCAGTGAAAATCTGCTCGCGACGCGCCCATACGAATTGATCCTGCTCCGTAGCAAGGCGCGGGAAACACGGGCTAAAGCCGGTGCCACGAATCCTCAAATCGTGATTTCCAGTAGGACCGGCGTGCCAGAGGCCCGTTGCCGGTCATTACAGATCGCGGTGCGGTAGTTATCGAGGTCCTCTTAGTTGCCGCCGGGGGGTTCTGCGGTGAGGAGCTTGTGGATCGTTATCAGCCGCTTCACCAGGTAGGATCGTTTGCCCTTGGGCGTTACTACCTCGATATCGTCGTCCTTGGCCTTGCCGATCAGCGCTCGACCGAGCGGCGACGATAACGAGATCTTGTGCTGCGCGCCGTCCACCTCTTCGGGTACGACGATTTCGTACTCGGCGACGCCGCCTTCGTCGAGGTCTTCGAGTTTCACGCGGCTGCCCAGGCCGACCGTGTCGTGCGGAATCGATTCGAGATCGATCGTGGTCAGCTCCGCGATTCGCGCCTCCATGTTGTTGACCCGCGCGCGCAGGAACTCCTGCCGCTGCTTGGCCATCGCCCATTCGGCGTTCTCGGACAGGTCGCCGTGGGCGCGGGCGCGCTCGAGCTCTTTGGGCAAATCCACGGTGAGCTCGCGCTTCATCACGTCAAGATCTTTTTTGAGCCGCTTGATTACCGGTAATTCAGCCATCGACTGCTTCTTCCTGCCTTGGTCCCCCGCACTTGCCGCTACAGCGCGGGTGCGTAGGCGAACTCGAATTTGATCCCGTCGGGATCGGTGAAATAGACCGCGTAATATTCCGGGAAATATGCATAATCGGCCGGAGGATCGAGCACCGTGGCTCCTATCTCCTTAAGCTTCGCGTGCATCGCGTCCACGTCCGCGCGCGAGGCGGCGATGAACGCGAAATGGTTAAGCCCGGCAGAGCCGCGATGGAACTTCATCGCGGCGAACTCTGGCTTTGCCGGCCGAATCGTGATCGAGCCATGCGGACTCGCGTACGCCACGAGCGGCGTCTTCATCAGCATCTGCGTGGCCTCGGGCACCGGCACCCAGGCGTAGCCCATGAAACCGAGGATCGCGTCATAGAACGCCGTCGCGGCGGCCAGGTCGGTCACCACCAGTGCCAGATGGCTCATCGCTCCGCGCGCCATCGCGATAGCTCCCGTCCGTCTCCCGTAAACTCGCGCGGCGCCCTAGTCCGCCACGATCGACGTGAGGCTGCGATTCACTCCCGTCACGCTTTGGATTCTATGCACCACCAGCTCGCCGAGCGCGGTGACATCGTGAGCCTCCGCGATCGCGATAATGTCATGCGGTCCCGTCACCGCATGCGCAACCGACACACCCTCGACTTGCCTGAGCTTGCCCGCAACCTCGCGGGCTTTGCCGGGGGAAGTGTCAATCAGGATGAAAGCCTTAACCGACATAGACTCACCTCCAAATGCCGGGGCGTCTGTCGCGCGCGGCCGGCCAGGGTTTTGCGTGATCTCTCATTGGCCCGGCGGGCCTTGCGGAGGGACAGGATTACCCTGCGCGTCGTATTTGTAGAAGCCGCGTCCCGCTTTGCGCCCCAGATAACCAGCATCAACGTACTTCTTGAGCAAGGGACACGGCCGATATTTGTCGTCGCCCAACACCCGATGCATCACTTCCATGATCGCGAGACAGGTGTCGAGTCCGATAAGGTCGGCCAGCTCGAGCGGTCCCATCGGCTGATTGGTGCCGAGCTTCATCGCGGTGTCGATATCGGTGACGCCGCCGACACCCTCGTAGAGCGTGTAGATCGCCTCGTTGATCATCGGAAGCAGGACGCGGTTGACGATAAAGCCCGGGAAATCCTGCGCGGTCATGGTCATCTTGCCGACCCGGCCCGCGAGCGTGCGAGTCGCCTGGAAGGTTTCGTCAGAGGTCGCAAGGCCGCGGATGATCTCGACCAGCTTCATCGCCGGAACCGGATTCATGAAATGCATTCCGATCACGCGGTCGGCGCGGCTGGTGCGCGCACCCATCCGGGTGATCGAGATCGAAGAAGTGTTCGAGGCGAAGATCACCTCGGGCGGACAAATCTTGTCCAGACGCTGAAACAGCGCGATCTTCGCGTCCTCGTTTTCAACCACCGCCTCGATCACGAAATCAACCGCCGCAAGGTCTTCGAGCCGCGCAGAGGTCGAAACGCGCGCCATGACCAGGTCGCGCTCCTCGGGCTTGAAGCGTCCGCGCTGGATCATCCGTTCGAGATTGCGTGTGATCGAATCCACTCCGCGCTGGGTCAGTTCCGGCGTCACATCATGCATGACCACGTTGATTCCCGCCTGCGCCGTCACCTGCGCGATTCCGGCTCCCATCTGCCCCGCCCCAATCACTCCCACCGTACTTATCGCCATCGTATGCTCCCAGATGTCAGCTAGAGGTATGAAATATAATTCTTGAGCGAACTGAGCAGCGCGGCAACGTCGGCTTCCGCGCCGAGGTCGCGGCACAGGATTTCGTAATAGGCCTTGATCCTGCCCCGCTCCTGCGACTCGGGCGGCTCGGCCAGCATCGCCTGGAAGTCCTTGAGAATCGCCTGCGTCTCGAGCTTCTTCTTGACCGAAATCGCTTCGTCATCGACCGCGATCAGCAGCCGGATATGGTCGATCATCCGGTTCATCACCGCGAAGTCGCTGCGATCCTTATGCGCCGGCATGGTTCGCAATTGTCCGCGGCTATCCGTGCGACAATCCCGGCGGCGTCTCGCCGCTCGACCATCGATCCGTGCCCGCGCCGGGCTTCATCGCCTCACGCACGCGCCTGACGTCCTCGGGGGTTTGCCGTCCCGGCATCCCGAGCCCCTGCATCAGGGCGTTGGTGAGGTTCGAGGTCAAGCGATCGCGGATAGTAGGCTGGGCGCCGATTTTCGCGTCGAGCACCGCATCCACCTGCTCGCGCTCGAGCCCTTCGGCGATAAAGAGATCGACCAGCCCCGCGATTCCTATTTCTCCGCCCGAACGCTCGACCACCGCGATCACCTTGGCGCAGGGTGCGCATACCCTGCGGATGAGTCCGGCTCGTTTTCGGCAGTAATTACAGCGCATCGGGGAACCGATAGGTCAGTTTGCGCCCCAAAAAACACATGAAGCGGGCGTTCGCCACGGGGCGGCCTGCTTCAACTGAGACGTTACACTCGGATCGAAAGGGCCGCAAGGCGACCGTGCGATAAGGACGGATTCAGAGCGTGGCGGGAATTGACAATGCGGGGAGCAGGCGATAAATTGGAATTGAGAGTCATTATCATAATCTTCACGAAATGTTCACCGTGACCGGCACCGCTGTCCCCTACTTTCTGTACGCCTTCGGAATCATCCTGCGCGAGGGTCTCGAAGCGATCCTCGTCATAATCGCTCTGGCGGCCGGCACCCGCAGCGTCGGCGGCCAGGACCGCTCGCGCGATGTCTACCGCGGCGCGATGCTTGCCGTTATCGCGAGCGTCGCACTCGCATGGGCGGTCAATCACGTTATCGGCGACGACGCCAGCGACACGCTCGAAGGCGTGTTCCAGTTTCTCGCGGCGGCGACGCTGTTCTACGTCAGCTCGTGGCTCACCTCAAAAGCGCAGGCCGACCAATGGAACAAATTCATCCGGGGCAAGGTCGAGAGCGCGCGTCACAGCGCGGTGCCTTCGATCGCTCTGGGGCTGACCGCCTTCCTTGCGGTGATTCGCGAGGGCGGCGAGACGATAGTCTTCTTCCAGGCGCTGAGCGCCGGCGCGACGCTTGCGGCCGAGCGCCACGCCGTGATGCTCGGAGTCGTCGCCGGTGCGATAGGCCTTGCGGTAATCTTCTGGGTGCTGACCCGCGCCGCGTACAAAATTCCGCTGCGCGCGGTGTTCTCGGTCACGTCGCTGATGCTCTATGCGCTCGCGGTCGTGTTCATCGGACAGGGGGTCGCGAGCTGGCAAGAATCGGGCATGCTGAGCGCGACGTTTATCGATCACGTTCCGCAGATCACCGCGCTCGGAATTTTCCCGACCGTGCAATCGATCGGCGCGCAGTTGATCCTGATCGCGGTTGCGATCCTTTCCTACTTCATGCCGCGCGGAAAATCTCAAACCGCGGGCGAGCAACCCGTCGTCAAGCAAACCACCATCAAGGTGTAGGCGCGGGCGCCGTCTGCGGCGCGTCCGACTTGACCTGCGGGCCCGGCTCATTTCCGTACAAGACTTCTTCCACCGTGGTCGTGAGCCGCTCCGCTTCGGCCAGCGCGTGAAAGCCCATCTTCATGCATTCCTCGACCCGCGGATCGCCGGCCGCCGTGCGCGCGCGAACGCTGCGCAGGGTGTCGCGCAGGTCGTTGCTGCATTCGAGCAGCTTTGCCAATTGGGTCGCGACCATCGGGGTCGATCCGCCCTCGCCTGCCGACAGATCCAGCGCAAAGGCCTGCTCGTGCTCGGCGCGCGCAAGCTTATGGAGTGAGGAACGAATGGTATCGCAGGCTTGCTCCGCACTGAGCGTCGCGCGCGCCGGGGTTGACGCGGAATCGGGTTCGGCGCAGGCGATCGAAGCAGACCAGATGAGGATCAAACACAGAATCGCGCACGCAGGCGCTGCTATACGGCGTCCTCGCCCGCGGCCGAATAGCCCAGGCCGCTCAAGAAGGTTTGCTTCTCGCCGGACGGCATGATGTAAATCCCGTCCCATCCGCATACCTCTTCACACAACAGACAGCCTACGCAGGTCTTCTCGTTGACCTGCACCAGGCCGAGATAATTGGCGGTGTTTGCCGGCGACGGCGAGATACATTCGAACGGGCACACGTCGATACATACGCCGCATCCGTTGCAGTTGTCGGGATGGACCACGGCGACAGGACGCTCGGCGCGCTTGAGCACGTGGGTCATCGCGCCCTTGTTGTTCATGATCGCGTCGTCGGGACAGATAACTCCGCACGCCGCGCAATCGATGCACAGCGCGGGCTCGATAAAATAAACTCGCTTGGATTCGCCCGAGATCGCGCCGGTCGGGCAGCGCTTCTCGCACGCGCTGCATCCAGTGCAATTCTCGGCGACAATCGTAAACGGCATGATAGATTCCCTTTCGTGCGCGGACGCTGCTACTTGCGCATCTCGTCGATAATCCGGTCGCGATGCCCGTGCTCGATAAGTTGATCGTTGCGCCGCGCCTGTCTGAGAGCCATCCAGGTGAAGAACAACACCAGCACCATCATTCCCATGATCGGGATGTTGTCGGGCTGAGTCAGGATTAGGAGAAATTGCTGCAGGCCGGTCAGCTGTTCCATCGCGTCTCCTGTGAAATCGCCCGCGAGCCGTATTGGGGCAACTGATTTTGATGTAGCAACCAGATTAGAAAAAGTCAATGTAACTTGCGTCGAACTGCGGTGGAATTGCCAATGAATGCGCGTGTTTAGGCATGCGATCCCGGCCGCGCGCCGGCGTTGCGATGGCTCTATCCGCAACCGTTATGGCTATAATGCCTGCGATGGCTAACGACGCACAGGCCTCGACCTTCGTACCTGCCGCTTCGCGCGGTCCGCTCAAGATCGTCTGGGGTACTTTCGCGACCGTCATGGGCGTGGTCTACACCGCAATCCTCGCACCGATGGCCGCGCTGTGCGCGCTGTTCGGCTACCCTGCGCCGGTGACGCAACTCGCGCGGCTGTGGGGATGGCTCATCATCAAGACCAGCGGCATCCGCGTCGAGATCGAAGGGCTGGAAAATCTCGCGGGGCTCAGAAACTACATCCTGGTCAGCAACCATCAGAGCTTCTTCGATATCTTCGCGGTGGCCGCCTATATGCCCGGCGCGGTTCGCTTCATCGCCAAGAAAGAACTGCTCAAGATTCCGATACTTGGATACGCGCTCAACAATTCGTGCCATATCGTGATCGATCGGGATGCGGGCGGAAAGCAAATTCGCCGCGCGATCAAGGTCACGCAGATGGGTTACAGCATCTGCGTCTTCGCCGAGGGCCATCGCTTCAACGACAATCGCGTGCACGAGTTCGAAGACGGCGCGGCGTGGCTCGCGATCTTGACCAAGCTGCCCGCGGTGCCGATGGCGGTCAGCGGCTCGGGGCTGTTCTTTCCGCGCCGCGCAATGATCGTCGTACCGGGCGGCACGATGCGCATGCGCCTGGGCGCGCCGCTCGCGACCACAGGAATGCGCAGCGCCGATCGGGTAGAGATGACCCGCAAACTCGAAGAATCGGTGAAAGCAATGTTCACCGAGGAAGTTTGAAGTCTGCCTCTGTCTGATCCCTCGCCCTGAAAGGGAGAGGTAAGGTGAGGGTCCGAACTCAGCGCGGCGCGCGAGCGACGCGCGATTAATTTGAAATGACGGATCCAGCACCCATCCACGATCGGCCGCGCCTTCTACGCACCAGCCAAACCAACACAGAGCGCAGACTATGGACGCACTTGCGCGCGCGGCAACTTGGTCATCTCAAATTCCGCCGACAGCATCCCGTTGGCCCCTTCGTCGTCGACTTTTGCTGTATTGAGCGGCAGATCATCGTGGAGCTCGACGGCGAGCATCATGCGATGCGCGAGGTGGAGGACGCCGACCGCACCGCGTTTCTTCAAGCTCGCGGATTCCGCGTGATTCGCTTCTCGAATGCCGAGGTGCTGGACGATATCGGATCGGTGCTGGACCGAATTCTCAGCTCCGCTGGGAGCGAAGCATCTGAAGAATAAGGTCCCTCACCTAACCTCTCCCTTTCAGGGCGAGGGATCAGGCAAAGAGGCGTCAGCGACGCGGTTCAGCGCTTGCGATCGAAGATGAACAGGGGCACCTGATTGGCGTGTTTTGGATCGATCGCGAGAACCCGGCGTCCCGTTTCGACTCTGATTGATCCGGGATCGATTCCCGCCTTGCGCAGCGCGGCGGCTACCGCGTCGAGGTCTTCGGCCTCGAGCCATAGCGCGTACATTCCTTCGCCGTTCGATGCGATTTGCGCCGCTACCGATTCTCCGGCGGCGAGGCGAATCTCGGCGTCGCCTACCTTCACCGTCGCGAGGTTGCCGGCCGCGTCGCGCGATACCGCGAATCCGAAGTTCTTTTGATAGATCGACGCCGCTTCGGCCAGGTCTGTCGTCGCGACGTCCACGCGGTCGAGTCTTTTCATGATGCTCATACTAATTCGCCGGGATCTAGTTTAGTAGGAAACAAGGCGGGCCGAATGACTATTCATCCGGCCCGCGCTTGAGTAAATCTATATTTCGCGAATCAGCTCTTCGGCTTGAGAGAGAATGCCGCATTGGCCGTCGCGCCGTCTTTCACATCGACCTTCTGATCCTGCGTGCCGAGCTTTTCCTGCCAGACCTGAACTGTGTAATCGCCAGCCGGCACGTCTTTGATTGTGAAGTTGCCGCTGTCATCCGTCACGGCGTAGTACGGCGTATCAGTCGCGACCCACCATCCCTTCATCCAGCCGTGCGCGTCGCAGGTAACTTTGATCACTTCGGGTTTGTCGACCTTCTCTTCGATCTTCTTCTTGAACTTGGGCTGCGCCATGTTGAAAGAAGGATTCACGGTCGAGTAGGTATGGATGTTGTGCAGGATTCCGTCGGAGTTGATGATATCGACGGTCGAGCCTGCCGGGAACGCGAGCACGTGCGGCACGTAGTCGCATCCCTTTTGATCGAACTCGACGTTCTGCGGCTTCAAGTCGCCCTTGGCGCCCTTGACGATCACAACCGCGTTGGCGATTCCGCCGTTGCTGCCGACGATCAGAGATTCGTCGAAATGCGGCTTGAGTCCGCAGACGTCCTTGTCCTTGGTGATCTCGACTTTCTTCGCCGCGGGCGCGGTGCCGTCATACTTGACCGTACCGCTGATCGTCCCGCCGGCCGCGGCCGCGGGATAAGAGCTCATCCCGACAGCGACGACGGCAGCGCACGTTGCAACAAAAATTGAGAGCTTGTTCATCGATTTTCCTCCTGAAAAATTCGTCTGGTCTCCTGCTCCTCAGGAGCCTTTCTTTTTGCTTGCCTTGACCGGCTTCGCCGGAGCGCCTTGCGCCATCTGCGCCGGCAGAGTCTTCCCCGGATACGTTCCGAACCAGAAGATATAGTCGCGAAGCGCCTTGATCTGTTCGGGCTCGTTACCCTTCAGGATATCGTCGGGACCGCCCGGATAGAATGACGGCATCTTGGTCCCCGGCTGGACTGCCTGCGGGTTCTTGAGCCACAGCAGTATCCACTGCGGATTGAGCCGTTCATGCGCCATCGCGAGATCGGGAGCCCATCCCGAAGGCGGACCCTCGGGCTTCTTGTCGCCCTGCTGATGGCAGCTGAAGCAGTTGAAATAGTCCTTGGTCGTCAGCTTCTCGCCCGCCTGCAGCATATCGGACGGAATCAGGTTTACGTTCAGATACTCGAACGGCACCTCGACGTCGGAAAGCGAGGTGAAATAGTTCACGACCGTGTCATCTTCCGCGTTGGTGAAGTGGAACGTCGGCATCCGGATCTTCAGCCACGGACGGATCGGCGTCGGTCCCTGCAGGAAGGTGAATAGCCAGTCGGGCTGCACCTTGAGCCCTTCGCCATTGAGTATCGGCGGGGCGAAGTTGATTTCGTCTTCTGAGTAAAAGCGCCGGATATAGCCGCCGCGATTTTCGATTATGTGGCATCCGACGCAGTTGTAGTAATTCACCAACTCCCGTCCCGCCACGATATTGTCCTGCGGCTGGGTGCCGGGATCGCGGTAGCGTTCGGGTACCTTGGTGTCGGTGCGGCTCGCCAGGAACACGCGCAGGGTATCGATATCCGCGTCCTGGAAATCGAAGTTGGGCATCAACTGCTCGACGTCCTTGGTCGCGTAGATGCGCGGGGCTTGCAGCTTGTGGAAAGTCCACGCATTCCAGTCCTGCGGAATATCGGTCCGGTCGCCGAAGAACAGCTCATCGACGTGCTTGGTTCCAAACGAGGTCAGCTCGACGCCGATTCGCGATTCCTTGTCCATCCCCTCGACTTCGTGGCATCCGAAGCATCCGTATTTGCGCACCAGCGATTCGCCGGCTTTGATATTCTCAGGATCCTTGAGCGCGGTCTCGACGCCAGGGTCTTCCTGCTTCTTGCCGTGCGTCATCAGGAAGGCGGTCAGCGCCTCGGCCTCGTGGTCGGACAGGCGCAGCGACGGCATCGCGGTGTGCGGAGAGAAATCGCGCGGGTTCTTGAGCCACGCGTATATCCATTGCGGGCTGGTCTTGGTTGCGATTCCATCCAGGTTCGGCGCGAAGTCCTTGGTCGTGCGCGTCGCGGTCGCGACAAAGTGCGCGTCGTCGCCGACTGGCGTGCCGATCTGATTTGGCTCGACCGAATGGCAGGCCTTGCACCCCACCGACTCGAACAGCCCCTTGCCCTCTTCGACGAACGCCGGGTTCGCGATATCGGCTTCGAGCGTCGGCGGCTCCGGATGCGCCGCCAGCCACACCGCGGAATTCTTGGCCGAGCTCGACAGGATATACGACGCGATCTGCGTCGCCTGTTCGCGCGTGAACATGAAGTTCGGCATCCGGGTGTGCGGATGAATCAGATGCGGATTGGTGATCCAGCGCACGGTCCACGACGGGTCGAGCTTCGCCGACGCGAGCTTCAGGTACGGCCCGATTTTCGGCATGTCTTCATAGCCCAATGCCAGATGGCATCCGGTGCATCCCATCTGCTGGAACAACCGCTCGCCCTGGATCCAGTTGATCGCGATCTGCTTGTCGTCTTTGCCGCGCAGCGAGCCGACATCGACATGGCACTTGACGCATCGCGACTGCATTTCGGCGCCCCGCAGCAGCGGATGATCCCAGTGCTCGACGTCGCCGTGCGCCATCGCGATCGAATTGACCGCGGGCCCCTGCCCCTCGTGGCACGGAGTGCATCCGAGCTTGTCGGTAGGATGCTTGCCGATGATCGCGTCGAAGTTGGAATGGGTGCGAAACGGCTGCGGCGCGTTCTCGAAGCCCTTTTTGTCGATCCCCATGTGGCACGACTGGCAGCGATCGACCCGCGCGATCGCCTCGTCGAAACCGTTGCGATCGAAATCGTCGATCGCGGTCTGCTGAATCTTGGGGATCTTCGGATAGCGCAAGATGACCCGGCCCGCGAATTTGATCGGAATCATGTAGCCGTCGGCCTTGTCGTAAAGGTCGTCGCGGTCCTTGGTCAGGACCTTGAGCCGGTCGGTAATCGTATCGACCTGCGAATTGATCGCGTCGATCTGATCCTTGACCTTCTGGACCTCCGCCTTGGCCGCGTCGGAAACCTTGGTCTCCGAATCGAGGTCCTTGGTCAACCGATCGAGCTGATTTTTGTACTCGGTCGGATCCTGCTTGGTCTGGATCGCATGATTGTAGTCGTACCAGCTCTCGGTCATGTACGACTTGGTGAAGCGCGCCGCCTGCTCCTTTTCGTCCGAGGTGACCTTCAGGGCCACCAGCTTCTCGTTCAGGGCGGCAAGCTTGTCGGCGGTTGCGCCGGATTTCAGCTCGCGCTGGTCGGCGGCAAGATCCTTGATCAGCTTTACGTACTCGGGATTCGCGTCGAGCTTCTTCTGCTCAACCGCCGCGTCCTGCATGTATTTGTCGTACGCGAGCCGGTCGAACTCGACCTGGTATTCCTTCCACGGGCGGCGCGAGACATTGTCGTCCCAAATCGACCACACCGAAACCACGAGCAGCAGCGCGACCATCAGGACAAACAGCGCGCTGTACGACTTGCCTTCCTCAGTGGGATCAAGCCCCGGTCTGCCAGCCATCTATCCTACCTACCCGCCCTCGAATCAGTTGATCGCGCCGCATGCCGCAGCCGCTTGGTTCATCACACTCAGGAATCCGCCCCGGAATAACTCTCGGCTATATAGCCAACCAGAAACACCAGGATTCCGATCCCGGTCAACTTATACTCATTACCCATTCCGTGCGTCTGCGTAATCCCCACGAACAACGCGAATCCCACATCCGCGCACCCGAGCGCTTCCAGTATCTTGCCCAGCAGATACACGTGGCCACGTCCGCCTCAGATGTTCAGCCACGGCGTGACGAGGATGTACTTGATATTGAAGGCGTGCCGCAGCGACATCTTGATCAGCACCCCGACCATCGCCAACAGCAGAAATCCGGTGATCCCGAAACGCACCGGTCCCCATTTCTGCAAAATCTCGCGTCCACCGCCGGGAAACGCCGACCATCGGTCGTTGGCCGGCCTCCCGCGAACCCATAAATAGAACAGGATGTACCCGACCACGAAGTAGCCGACGATCAGCGAGAGTCCGAAGATCGCCGAGGCCAGGTAATCGCGGAACCCGAACAGGTACGGCAGATCGACGTTGGTCAGCGATTCGACCAGATGCGGATCCCAGACCTGACCCGGCCAGAACCAGTTCCATCCGGGTCCGCGGAAGAAAGTCCCGATAATGATGAACGAGACCCACAGCATCTGAAAGCCGACAAAGAACGACAGGATCTCGAACTTCCGCTCTTTGAATGTGTAGTAGCCATTCCCCTTGGGATTGATGTCGAGATACGGAATCAGCATCAAGCCGACGATAATGAAGCTCGGCAGCACGACCCCCGCGTACCACGGATCGAAAAAGACCAGCATCTCCTGCAGGCCCAGGAAGTACCACGGCGCCTTCGAGGGATTCGGGGTGCGAGTCGGATTGGACGGTTCCTCGAGCGGAGCGTTGATCGTCAGCGCCCAGATGGTCAGCACCACTACGATGACCAGCGTCATCAGGAATTCGCTGCGAACCAAAAACGGCCAGGTGTGGAGTTTTTCCTCGACCCCGCCGCCCGCCTTCTTGATCGGGACTTCGATCCGCTTGCCGCCCGGCGGCGCGCCTCCCGCCGGCGCCCGCGCGGGAGCACCC
>JBAPSR010000153.1:0-18711 GCA_049281755.1 Binataceae bacterium (SeqCode) | reverse complement strand
GAGCCGCCCGGCAGCGGTCGCGACGCCGCGGCATCGCCCGCCCTCGACGATAATTTCGCGCACCTCTGTGCCCACGCGAATCTCCGCACCGGCGCGCCGCGCATTTCGCAGATAGCTCGTGAGCAATTCGTGAACGTCGATACGGCCGTCGCCGGTGAGCAACAGCGCGCGCGCCGAAGCGCCAGGCGCAAGCGCAGGGACTCGCGCGATCGCGTCGCGGCTGGAAAGCTCCTGGAACGCAACGCCGTCGCGCTTGAGACCGGCGGCGGACGCGGCTAAGTCGTCCGAGTTGCCGTCGCGGTACAGCAGCATCACCTGCGAATTGTCGACCAGCGGATTCTCGGCGAATCCGGCCGGCGGATTTTTCAGGAATTCTCCGCCCCGCGCCTTGAGCTGCTGCACTGGTGCGATCGAGTCCCACTCGACGAGAGTCGCGGCGCTGCGCCCGGTCGAATGGTAGCCGTGCTGCGTCTCGCGCTCGAGCAGGGCGATATCGGTTACGCCGCGTTGGGTGAGGAAATAGGCGAGCGACGCGCCGGCAATTCCTCCGCCGACTATTATCACCTCGAAGTTGCGCCTCTCCGCCATCGGTAATGCCCGTGATCCTCTGCGTTACTTTTCGATGCTGATATGAAATACGCCGGCAGCCGCGCGCGAGTCGAGAATCGAGTAGCCCTCGGCTTCCGCGGCGCGTGGAATATCGCGCGCTCCGCGCGGGTCATCGAGGACGAGATCCAAAACTTCGCCTCGTTCCATCGCTTCGAGCTTGACCTTCGCGTGCGCCCAGTTGAGCGGACATTTAACGCCGCGCAGATCGAGCCGCCGCCGCTGCCGTTCCATCGTTACCGATCTCTATCACATGCGGGAACGTCGCGCGGCGAACCGGACTCGCACGAAATCCATCGTCCAGTTGCCGGCGCGATCGCACAAGACCGGACGCATCAGGTCGATTACTTCCGCATGCGCGGTGCGGCGATCTTCGGGTGTCAGCGGACGAAAGAAATTTTCGCAGAACGTCGCGATAAACCCGTCCATTCCGGTGCCGAGCCGAATCGGAAGCGGCGCGAGCTCGATCTGCTCGACGGTAAACCCCGCGCCTTCGAGCACCGCGCGGTACTCGGCCGCGGTCGGGTAGTACCACGGATTGACGCCGGCGAATTCGATCCCGCGAAGCTTCAGCACTGCTGCAGCGGCGATCATCATGCCGGCGCAGCATCCGTGGCCGCCAAACTCGCCGACGAATCTGCCGCCCGGCTTGAGCGCGGAAAAAATCCGGGGCGCGGCGCGTTCTGGCTCGAGCACCCAGTGGAGCACCGAGTTGGTGAATACCGCGTCGAACTCGCGATCGAATGCGAGGTCGTAGACGCTCGTGACGCGCGCGTCGAGGCCGCGGCGACGTGCCGCTTCGATCATCTCCGCCGACGCATCGACGCCGACCACCTTCGCGCCGGCCGCTACCAGGCGTTCAGTGACGAAGCCGTCGCCGCATCCGAGGTCGAGAATTTTTTCGCCGCGAGCGGGCGCGAGGATCGGCAGCGTGAAATCGGCGAACGTCGCGACGTAGCGCGCGTTGTACGCGTAGCGCTCCGGCACCCAGGTTTGCGTGCCCTGCTTATCGGCGGCCATCGGGTTATCTGCGGCCCTCGTACGTCTTCGCGATCACTTCTTCGCGGCGGCCTTCGCTTCGGCCCATCCCTGCTTGAGCGGCACCGAATGCCAGAAGGTGATTTTGCGCTCGACGAAACGCCATCCGGCTTTTTCGCGGCGGTAGCGATCTTCGTAATACCCAGCCGCGGTGACGCTTTCCCCATCGCGCGAGAAGCGCGCCTCGATTCCGCAGGTGCCGCGCGCCTCGTCGCCATGCACCTCGATGATGTGATTCTGGATGAATGGGATCGCGAGCTCGGGCTGGCTGACCGCAGAGCAATAAAACTTGAGCAGCGCTTCGCCGCCGCGCACCGGGCGGAAGCTTCCGTCGTTGACTTCGAGCGCGCCATCGTCGGTAAAAAGTCTCGCGACTGCCTCGCCCTCGCCGCGGGCGACGTGCCAGCAGTAGCGCGCGGTCAGTTCCTTGATCTGATCGCGGTCTTCGAGCTCCTGAATTCGTTGTTCGAGCGATTTCGCCATCGTTGTTTCTCCGGGTACCGCGGTTATTGCGCGTCAGACAGGCGTTCGCGCACGCGCTTTAGAATCATCCGCGTCGTGTCGCTGCTCTGCGCACCGACCATCGCGAACTCTCCGATAAAAAATGTCGGCACTCCTGTCACCTGGCGCTGATTGGCCGCGAGCGTGTTGTTCTTCAGGCGCAAATCGTAGCGCGGCGACCAGACCGCGGTCGCGAACTCGGCGGCATCAAGGCCCGCTTCGCCGGCGCATCGCGCGAGGACTTTTTCATCACCGATATTTTCTCCATCGACGAAGTAGGCGCGGTACACCCGCTCTTCAAATTCTTCCGGCCTGCCCTTCTCGCGCGCGTACTCGCATCCGAGCAGCGCCGCGCGCGAATTGGTGAATATGGAAGGCGGCTTGATTGGCAGACCCTCGGACTCGGCCATCGCGGCGATTCGCTTCCACGCGTCCTTGCGCGCGTCGATGTCGCCCGCAGTGCGCACCTTTTCCACTGGCAGGCCCTCGGCCGGCCAATCAGGATGGATCTGGAAGCCGCGCCATTCGAGTTCAAGATCGAACTCGGGCTTTAGCCGTCGGATTACCTCGAATCCGATGTAGCAGAACGGGCAGATGAAATCCGAGAACATCATGATCTTTAGCGGCATCGAATCGGCCTCCGAAGATTTACGCAAGACAACTATGAAGATCACTATACGGTTGGTGGTTTCGCGCCGTCAAAAGCGCCACATGGAATTTCGCAGCGCGGTTTTGCCCTCCGCCGCGCCTGTGTTAGTTAGCAAGCGGGCGCGCCGCGAGGCGCGTTCTTCCATCGAGGTGTAACCATGATTCTCGACGCACTGAAACTCGACGGCAAAGTCGCGATCATCACCGGCGCGGGACGCGGACTGGGACGCGCGATGGCGCTAAAGTTCGCCGAGGCGGGCGCCGACATCGTCGCGGCCTCTCGCACTCAAGCGCAGCTCGATGAAACCGCGGAGCTCGTGCGCAAGACCGGGCGCAAGTGCCTGATCGTTCCGACTGACGTTACAGATTCCGCGGCGGTGAACGCGATGGCCGCGGCGGCGCTCAAGGAAATGGGCAAGATCGATATTCTGATCAACAACGCCGGCGGAGGCGACGAAACCGCCGGCAAAACGATCGAAGAGATCACCGACGAGCAATGGCGCCGCGGACTCGACACCAATCTGACCAGCCAGTTCTACGCCGCGCGCGCCGTGATACCGGCGATGGTCAAGCGCAAGCGCGGCAAGATCGTCAACCTGGCTTCCGGCTATGGATTGCGCGGCGGGAAACATAACTATATGTACGCGTGCTCCAAGGGCGGCGTGATTCAGCTCACGCGCTCGCTCGCGCTGACCTACGCGCTGGAGAACATCCAGACCAATTGCATCGTGCCCGGCATCTTTCCCCACAACGAAGAAATGATGCGCTTCTTCAAGGGCGGCAAATTCATTCCGATCGGACGCCCCGGCGACGACTCCGAGATCGGACCGCTCGCAATCTTCCTGTCCTCGGACGCCTCGAATCATATCAACGGAGAGCTGGTCGCGATCGACGGCGGCGGACTGGCGGGCGGAATTCTTCCGACCGGCGCGATTCCAAATCTACCGAGTTGAGCGCGAGGGAAAATTTCATGGCACCGGAAGCGATTCAGAATAGTTTTTCTCTCGAAGGAAAAGGCGCCCTCGTGATCGGTGCGGAGCATCCTGTCGGCCGCGCCGCCGCCGTCACCCTGGCGGAAGCGGGCGCGAAGATCATGCTCGCCTCGCGCGAGCCCGGCACCGACGCGCAACTCAAAGAAACCGCGAAGGCGGTTCAGGCCGCCGGCGGCAAACCGATCCTCCAGCCGCAGAACGCAGCGATCCGCGCCGACCTGAGCGCGACCGCCGATCTTGCCGCTAAGCAATTTGGCCGGCTGGATATCCTGGTCAACGCGCTCGACGCTCCATGGTACGGTTCAGCCGACAATGCCGACGACAGCGCGTTCGATCGCGTAATCGAAAATAATTTCAAGACCGTGTGGATGTCCTGCCAGGAGGGAGGCCGCGTGATGCTGCGCCAGGGCGGCGGCGCGATCGTCAACATCACCTCGATTCTCGCGCAGCGCGGCGTGCCCAATGCCAGCCTCTATTGCGCGGCGAAAGCGGCGGTGCTGAATCTCACGCGCGCACTGGCGATCGAATGGGCGCGCAAGGGAATCCGCGTCAACGCGATCGAAACCGGATGGCTCGACGAGGCCGCGTCGCCCGCGAACTCGAACGAGGAGTTCAAAAAATATCTTCTCAAATATCTGCCCGAGAACCGGCTGGTCGCGCCCGAGGACCTGTCCGGCGCGCTGCTCTACCTGGTCTCGCCCGCGGCCGGCTTCGTGACCGGAGAATCGATCATCGTCGACGGCGCGCTTATGTGCCGCGTATGACGCAGCTCATCGCGCCGCAACCGTGAACATGTAGTCTCCGCCCGCCCACGCGTACGAACGCGTCACCTCTTGGATTCGCCCGCTGCGGATGTCTTCTTCCAGCCGCGCGGCTCCGCGCGTGATCTCGCCTTCATCGGGAGCATTGGCAAACGACGAGATGCCGGAGCGGACTTTCGGATCGAGATAAAGTTCGGGTTTGTTCTTGCCGCAGTAGAGAAAACAGTCCTTCAGATCGCCGCGAATCTCGTAGAGCTCGGTCTGCTCGATCGTGAAGCCCGCGGCGCGCAGCGAATCGCCGGTTTCGAAGCGCGCGTATGGCGCGGTCGCCTTCTCCATCGCCTTCGGAAAATACTCGTTGAGCCAGTAATGCTGAAGCTGCTCGACCGTGCCGTTCAGGATGACGAAGCGCGCTCCGGGCGCGAGCACGCGCCGCACTTCGCGAAATGCGTCCACGGGATCATCCATATGATGATGCACGAAAGTGCAGGTCGCGCCGGCGAATGCGCCCGACCGAAACGGCAGCGCCTCGGCGCGGCCGCGATGCACCGGCAGGGGCGGACACTTCGCATGCGCCCGCGCGAGCATTTCCGCCGAGAGATCCAGGCCCGCGATCCGAACCCCCGCCTCGCGCATCGCGATCGTGTAGTTCGCGCTGCCGCATCCGACGTCCAGATGCCAGCGATCCGGGACCGGGCGCAGAAAATGCAGCAGCCGCGACAGCAGGTACGGATCGGCGCATCGCGTCGTGTCGTATCCGATTCCGATCTTGTCATACAGCGCCATTGCGAACCCTCTGGACTGGAATTCTCACAAATTGGCGCGGCCGATTCGAGCGCGCCAGTGACGGTCTTGCGCCGGTTCCTAAGCCATGGTTTCGTTTAACCGCGGCGGATTCGATATTGCGCGCAAATTTCATCGACCCGAGAATTGCATCCAAATGAGCACCACTGAGCACGCGGCATCAAATGAAGTGATCGAGTTTTCGGATTTCGCTTCCGTAATCACCGGCCAGGGCCAATGGATTCCCGCCGGCTTTCCGCTCGAGGACGGAGGCTTCTGGCAATACCAGGAGCCGGGCGCGGTAGTGATTATCCAGGACGGCTTTCTGCGCGTCGCCGCGGTGCCGTACACGCGTCATCACGACGCGATCCAGATTCTCGACAACGCCAAGCACATGTATTTCAGCACGCAAACCTTCGCGCCGCCTCCGGGCGGAACGATTTCGTTTGCGCTCGATTTCTCCGCGACGATTGTCAACGGGCGGCCCGGCGATCTCTACGACGGTTTCGTGTCGTTCAACGTGCTCGATTTCTCGACCGGCGCCGCGCTGGATTTTTTCGTCGGCAACGACGTCGTCGCGACCGTTTACGGCAAGCTGCCGTTTCCCGGCGTGCCCGAGGTCAAGCCCGCGCAGGGACCGCTCTATTTCTGCCTGTTCGAGGAAGCGCGCGGCGTGACCGAATCCGGTGCGATGCATCATTTCGAAATCGTTTACGAATCGGCCGCCGATCGCGTGACCTTCTGGATGGACGGCAAGGAGCTGCGCCGCTACTCGAACGTGCCGTTCAAGCTCGGGGCATGCACGCTCGCGCTCGGACTGATGAGCGAAAAGGATCTTCAGCCGGGCAAAGGCAGCGTGTCATGCCACGGGCAAGGCGCGATCGGAAAATGGGGCAACATCCGGATCACGCGCAGCGCTGCGCTCAAGTGAGCGAGCCGGGAGGGCCACGATGGAATTCGCCGGAATCGCGCATATCACTTTGACCGTCGCGAACTTCGAGGCGTGCGAAGCTTTCTATGATCGCGTGATGCGCCATCTCGGGATGCGCCGGTACATGAACGCTCCGCCCTACGGCGTCGGATGGACCACTGGCGAATTCATGTTCGTGATCGGAAAGGCCGCGCCTGACAGCGATCGCTTCTCGCAGGCTCGCGTCGGACTGCATCATCTATCGTTCCGCGCTCAGTCGCGCGCCGAGGTGGACGCGTTCGACGCGATGCTGCGCGAGATCGGCGCGAAGATCACTTCGCCCGCGGGCACCGGACCATTCTGGCCGGGCTACTATTCGGTGGTATGCGAAGATCCCGACGGCACGCGCATCGAGATGAACTACATTCCGGCAGAAGGCTGGAAAGCCGTCGGCGAGATCGCGGACGCGATAGAAAAAACCGGCGTAGACCCCCGCTTCGGTACAAAGCGGCAGTAGCTCTCTTCAATACTCCAGTGGCCAGACCCACAAATACGTGTCGAGTTCCGGCCACCGCTTGAACGGATTCATCCGTATGTAGAGCCGTTTCTGCTCCAGTTCGCGCTCGTCCCGAATCAGACGATCGAAATATTCACTTTGCCAAAGGGAGCCCTGAGCACCTCGTTTTCTCTGGATTTCGTGCGCGGTGAATGATTTCCAGTCGCGGAGAATCGACTCAAGCGGACGGACACCTAACGGGCGAATAATCGTATGGACGTGATCGTCCATCACTACAAATGCGGCAAGCTCATATTTCTGGCCTTCGTCGTGCCAAATCTTTTCCGCCACAATCGATCGCTCGCCATCGGCCAACGCTGCACGCCCGGCCGCGATGCGCCAAGTGACGAAATACCAGGCATCATCCTGGCGATAGTGCGGCAGTTGGCGTCGGTAAAAGCGCAGCATCTTTGTTCAGGATGTCCGGGCGGACGGGCCGTCCGCCCCCACTGACAATTATTCTTCTGGCTGAACTGAGGAGACTGAGTGTCTGGTTCAGTTCACGCCTTTAGTCACCTTTCACGCAGCCGCCGCTCTCTTTATTTCAGTGGCGGCGGGCGGCTCGCCCGCCTTATCACCATTCTCGCTCGGTCCACCCGTACTTACGTTTGCACCTACTTCGCGCCGGGGAAATGCAGGGTGAAGCCTCCGTCGACCATTATCGTTTGCGCGGTCAGGTAGCTCGCTTCGGGCAGGCAGATCAGACACGCGATGGCGGCGACCTCTGCCAGAGTCGGCAGCCGCTTGATCGCCGAGCGCTCGGCGCATCGGCGCTGAAATTCCTCGTAAGCGTCGCCGAGATATTGCGCGTAATAGCGTGCCGAGTCGGTGTCGATATAGCCGACGTTCATCCCGTTGACCGTAATCCCGCGCGGCCCGAGCTCGAAGGCGAAATCGCGCACCATGCTCTCGAGCGCGGCCTTTGCGGCGCCGAGCACGCCGTGCCCCGGCAGATTGCGGATCGAGTCGATGCCCGAGATCATCAGGATGCGTCCGCCCTCGCCCATCACCTTTGCCGCTTCCTGCACCGCCGCCAGAAAACCGCCCACGCTCAGGTTGAAGGTGCGAAGAAGATTGTGCGGCTTGGATTCGAGCAGCGGCTTGAATGCGGTCGCCGCGGCGTTGGCGATGAGTATGTCGAGCCGTCCAAATTCCGCCGCCGTTCGCGCGACCATCGCACGCACCTCGGCGTCGTTTTCGAGGTCGGCCTTGACCAGGATCGAGCGTGGCGCTATTGCGCGCACCGCCTCGAGCGTGCGCGCGGCGCTATCCTCGTCGCGCCGGTAGTTCATCGCAACCGTCGCGCCGAGTTCCGCCAGCCGCGTCGATAGCGCGCGTCCGAGACCGCGCGTTCCGCCCGTAACAAGAGCTACTTTCCCCTTTAGGTCATGCATGGCGGGGAAGATTAGCATGCAAGCCGGCCACCGGGAAAAACCACGGCCACAGACAGAAAGCCTGTGTTTCTGGGACTCACCCGGCGCGCGGGTAAAGCGTATGCCTGATATCGGCGTCCTGCGCGTCGCGGACCGGCGTGCCGTCGGCGCGAAGCTGGCGCCAGTTGAAATCCGGATGCCCGATCTCGAGCACGATTTCGCGATCGGAAAGATCCGCCGGCGTCGCGAACGCGACCCGCCCCGATTCACCGGTCACCGCCTCCGCGAGCACCCGATCGCCGCTCCCACGCACGACGACGCGAGCGCCCGCAACGGGAGGCCGCTCGCCGTCGGGCAGATGATCGTTGTCGAGCACGGTCACGCGCAGACTGCGCAAGTCGCGAGTGCGCTCGATCTCGAGCGCTAGATCACGCAAGTAAATCATCGGCTCGGCGAACACGCCCTTGATTCCGGCGACCCGCGGCTCGCAGGAAGGATTCGCCTTGAGCTCGATCCGCTGCGCCGCCATCCCATGGTCAGAGGTCAGAACGAACAGCGTCGAATCGAAGAGCCCGCGCGCGCGCAGCGTGTCGAAGATCTTTCCGATTCGCGCGTCGGTGCGCACGATCGCTTCGCGCAGTCCCGCATGATGCGGCCCGTAGTCGTGGCCTGCGCCGTCGGTCAGCACGAATTCGTGCGCGACAAAGACTGGAGGCGCGTCGCCGCAATGCTCGAACAGGACGAGCATCTGCGCCATCCCGCGCACGTCCACGATCTCCTCGCGATACATCCCGATTTTGTCGTCGGCCATCCAGCGCGGACTGACGTCGCCCGACATCTTTTGCGTCAAAGCCTTCAGGCGCGCCTTGTCGCCGACGAAACGGCGCTCGAACACCGCGTGATCGGCGCCGCGTCCTTGCGGCTCGTGAATCGACGCGGTAATCGCGCTCGCGCCGCGCACGCGCTTGAAGGCCTCGTACAGCGTCTCGACCTCGGGATTAACGTACCCTTCCCCTTCGTAGATGTTTCCCTGGATCGGAACGGTCTGGCGACGCTCGCGCAGATGAAACGTCGGATTGACGACGTCGTGATGACCGCACCACGCTCCCGTCAGGATCGTCGAATGACTGGGCCACGTTATACTGGGGAAGTTGACGATCGAGCCGTGCGAGAGCATCGCGCCGGACTCGACCAACGCCGCGAGGTTCGGAATCGCCGCGCGGTTGTTCTCGAGCTGCCAGACCAGCTCGGCATGCGATAGTCCGTCGAGCAGAATCAGATAGACGCGCTCGGGCGCCTTCGAGTTCGCATCGGGATCGATAAGATCGCTCAGCGCAATTCCATCCTGACGTTTGAGCAGCGTGCGCGCCGGCATTCCCGACGGTCCACGTCCGTCGATTTCGGGAAACCGCATCAGCTTGGCGATCGTCGGCGCTATATCGACGTGCCGCGCCGCCAGTTTGTAGCTGCCCCCGCGGACTCCCGGTCCGCTCAGCACCAGCGGAGCGCGCGATTGCACCACGTCGAGCGCGCCATGCTGCCCCGGCTGAATTCCGTAAGCGTAGGCCTTGGGGCTCACGGCCAGGTCGGGGCCGCGTGGGCTGTCGAACAACTGCGCCAGACGCTCGTAGGCGTCGGGATGCGTCAGAGTATGCGGCTCGAAGTAGGCGCGATTCGGATCATCGGCGGAGTTTCCGCTGCGGCGCGCCGCGTCGAGTTCTTCGGCGATCGTTGCGACCGCAAACGGATCCTGCCGCGCGACCGGGTTGTCTCCCACCTGCTCGATCACCTCGAAGCTGAGCGCGCCCTTCGAATTTCGAAAACGCTTGAAGCGGATCATTCCGCCGCGCGACCATACCTCGTAAGCATCGCCGCGCCAGGTCGCGACCAGGTCGACTTGGTCCGCCGCGCGAGTCTCCTTGAGCAGCGCAAGGATCGCGCGATCGCCGGATTCGTACTGGTTGGAGTCGAGACCCTGGCCGCCCGGGCGCTCCGGTCCGTGTTCGATCAAAATGGAATTCGGCATGACAAGCTATTGTCGCGCGCAAATCGTTCGAGTGCAAAAGCGCAAATGCACAGTTTAACCAGCACTGTCGTACGTTAGTAACCTCGCATTTGATTGCGGCCCTGCCACGATTCTCGCAATACTGCTGCTCGGAGCCAATTCAAGGAAATAAACATGGCATCTGTTGACGACGCATCATTCGAGTCACGCATCGGCAAAGGCACCAAAGCCTCGGGTAAGCTCCACTTCAAGGGGCCGGTCAAGATTGAAGGCGAGGCTGAGGGCGAGATTTCCGGCGACGAGGTGATCATCGCGAGCGGCGCCGTCGTCAGCGCGCGAATCTCCGCCGGCAAAGTCACGATCGCGGGCGCGTTCAGCGGCGAAGTCACCGCGCGCGAACGCGTCGAGCTGCTCGCCACCGCGCGCGCGCAATGCACCATCAGCACGCCCAGCCTGGTGCTCAACGAAGGCGCGACCTTCGACGGTGATTGCAAGATGCCGCGGGCGCGGGCGGCCGCCGCTTAACACTTCAGCCGCGCGCAGGAGCGATCAGGATCGCCTCGGTGCCGCGTTCATCGCGACGCGAAAGGATACGCCCTGCCCCGTCGAGTTCGATTACCTCGCGATCGCCCATCCGGGGTTCGTAGATCCATCGAAGGCCCGCACCGTCGGCACATCGCACGGATTGTTTGTTCGAGTCCGCGACCAGAGTGGCAGGATCTATCGCGGCGACTCGCCCCGTCCATCGCACCTGCCCGCGCGCGCGCACCCGCGCGATAATCAGCGCGCGAAAGATCACCAGGTCCGCGTCGATCTCGCGTAGCCGTCCGAGTTTCGCCGTCACCGCGTTGCGCCCGATCTGTCCGCGCAGGAAATCTCCGATCGCCTCGTAGCTGGCGGTGCGATTGAACGGCCCGCGCGAATAGCTGAGCGTCACCCGCGCGATACTTCCGTCCTCGGCGAGTTCGGCTGCGGCTGCGTAACGATTCGCACTATCCGCAAAGCGGCGCTCACCCGCGATCCGGTGACCGTCGAAGCTCGAGTCCTCGACCGCGACGATCGTTCCGCCGCGCCTGATTTCATAGCGCAGGTCGCCTTCGGGGAGAATCATCGCCAAGCGGGTTCCATCGACCTGTAAATCAGCTCCGCGCCATCTACCGCAACGCTATCCGCCGCCGCACGATTGGACAAGTTCACCGATGCAGTGCTACAGCGCGAGATCGCGCGGTCATCCTCCAAGGTGACGCGAAGCCTCGCACCGCCGCGGCTATCAAGTGGCAGGAGAACCCCGCTCATGGATTGGCAGGAGCATTTTCGCGCACATCAACTTACCCACGAACAAGCCGCGCGGCTGGTCAAGCCCGGCATGCGAATCGACTTCCCGCTCGCCTCTGCGGCTGCGATGCAGCACGCGATCGGCGCGCGCGCCGCGGAGCTCGAAGGCACCGTCGATGTGCGCATAACCGCGCCGACCGCCGACCCCGGATGGCTCTCGCAGGATCTGAGCGCCAAGTTCCGCCTCGAATTCGAGCTGTTCATCGGCAATCTCGCGCGCCCGCTCCACGACCGCCACCAGGCCACCTATCTGCCCAACCTGTTCTCGACCCAATTCAAGGCGCACGACGAACGCCCTGCCGAGGACAAGCCGATCGATATCGCGTTCGTAAATATCACTCCCCCCAACTCGAAGGGCTTCGTCAGCTTCGGGCCTCATCAGTGGAACAAACGCGGGTACGCGCGGCGGGCGCGGATGGTAATCGCGGAAGTGGACCGCAACCTGACCCGCACCTACGGCGACGTCTTCATGCACGTGAGCGAGTTCGCCTGGTTCGTCGATTCGACCGCCGCCCCCGGAGACCCCGCCGTGGTCGAGCGCGAGCTGGCCCGGATGGACGAGGACAAGCGCAACGGCGTGCGCGCCGCGATCGAAGAGGCAGGCATCGATCGGATTTTTCCGATCGTCCAATACCTGCAGCGGATGTCAGTTAAGGACCTGCGAGTGCTGCTCGGAATTTCGCCGCCGCCCAAAGAGTACGCGGCGATCGCCGGCCATCTATCTGAAGTGATCGAGGACGGCGTGACGATCCAAATCGGCGTCGGTGACCCGAGCGCACAGATGCCGCGCCTGGGCGCGTTCGACGCCAGGCACGATCTGGGACTGCATACCGAGATGGTGGCTCCTGGAATCGCGCGGCTGGTCGATCGCGGAATAATCAACGGCCGCCGCAAGAGTAGCCATCGCGGCCGAGCGGTCGCCGTGGCCTGGACCGGCTCGGATCCTGAAGACCTCAAGATCGTGGACGATAATCCAGCCTTCGAGCTCTATGACCCCGAATACGTCCTCAACATTGGCACCCTGATGAGTAATTACCGCCAGACCTCGATCAACAACGCGCTCGGAATCGACCTGACCGGCCAGATCACGGCCGAAACCGTCGTCGGCGCCCGCATGATCAATGGCACGGGCGGCCAACCCGAGATGCACATGGGCGCATTCCTGTGCCCTGGCGGCCGTTCGATCACCTTAATCGCTTCGACTGCGCTTGGCGGCGTGGTCTCACGGATTGTCCCGCGGCTTGAGGAAGGCGCTCTGGTAACGATCCCGCGCTTTTTCGCCGATACCGTCATCAGCGAGTACGGAATCGCCCGCCTGCTCGGCAAAAATCATCGCGAACGCGCCTCCGAGTTGATTGCGATCGCGCATCCCGACCATCGGGCGGAGTTGCGAGCCGCAGCGGTCCGCCTTTTTGGCTGATAATCATACATTCTATTACATCAGCCGACATCATTTCAATATCAAGAGGTGTAATAATCCTACACAAAGACTATTTGACTGCTTTGAACGCCTCAACGATATGGTTTGATTGCAGGAAGTCACCTATGCTATCGTAGAAGCGTGTAGAACAATCGCTATCGCGATGGGGAGAATCGCTACAGTTATGCAGTCTGCCACGGCTACCAAGGTCCTTACAGTCAACGAACTCGCGGAATACCTCCGGGTTCATCGCTCGACCATCTACCGCCTGCTCAAGAAGGGCCAGTTACCGGGCTTCAAGATAGGCAGTGATTGGCGCTTTAACGTTGAGGTTATCGACGATTGGCGTTTGCGCCAAGGCGCTTCTATTTTGGCCGAAGTCTGAATCGGCGCACCTGCGGCATAACGCCGCCATCGGCAAAATCCTCGCCGCCACAGGGTTAATCTCGCCTTCAGGTTCTAGTGCTGTCGCCGCCCGGCGAGCTAAACTGGTCGGTCGATGCCGACCGACGTATCCAACAAAACCAGATTTTTTACCGAGTCCGTCATCCGCGAGATGACGCGGCGGGCGCTTAAGTCCGGCGCGGTCAATCTTGCCCAGGGCTATCCCGATTTCGCGGCGCCGACTGAGCTCAAAGAGGCGGCCAAACGCGCGATCGACGACGAGTATAACCAGTACGCGATCACCCACGGCTCGCCCAACTTCCGCGCCGCAATCGCCGACAAGGTGCGCGCCTACAACGGGATCGCGTGCGACGCCGACCGCAACGTAACCGTCACTTGCGGCGCGACCGAGGCGATGGTCGCCACGATGCTCGCGATTGTGAATCCGGGCGACGAGGTGATCATTTTCGAGCCGTTTTACGAGAATTACGGCCCCGACGTGATCCTGGCCGGCGCGACGCCCAAGTACGTCGCGCTGCGCGAGCCGGATTTCTCGATCGATCGCACCGAACTCGAGGCCGCCTTCAGCCCGCGCACCAAGGCGATCATCGTCAACACGCCGAATAATCCAGTCGGTAAAGTTTTCAAGCGCGCGGAGCTCGAAGCGATCGCCGCGCTATGCAACCGGCACGACACGCTCGCGATTACCGACGAGATTTACGAGCACATCATTTACGGCGGAGCGCGTCACATCTCGCTGGCGACTATCCCCGGGATGGCCGAGCGGACCATCACGATCAGCGGGTTGTCGAAGACCTACTCGATCACCGGATGGCGCCTCGCCTACGCGATCGCGTCGGAGCGGATCACGTCGGCTATCCGCAAGGTTCACGATTTCCTGACCGTCGGCGCGCCGCATCCGCTGCAAGAGGCCGGCGCGGTCGCGCTGCGCCTGCCGGAATCGTTTTACGCGGAGCTGGCCGCGATGTACGAGCGCAAGCGCGCCACGCTCTATGCGGCGCTGACAGAGGCGGGCCTGAAGTGCACCAATCCGGCGGGTGCGTACTACATCATGGCGGACATCGGGCATCTGGGCTTCAAAGACGATTTCGCCGCCGCCGCGTTTCTGCTCGACGAGGTCGGAGTGGCCGCCGTGCCGGGCTCGAGCTTCTATCATCGCCCCGAACTCGGGCATCGCCTCGTGCGCTTCACCTTCTCAAAGAGCGACGAAACTATCGCCCGCGCCGCCGAGCGCCTCGCGAAACTGCCGCAGAAGATCGCGGGTCGATGAGATTCGGATGACGGGGCCTCTGCCCTTCGTAGGGGCGCGTCGCGATACGCCCGTCCTCGTGCCAGGCGACAAATCGGAAGCCTAGCGTATCAACCCTTGTCCGAGGCGAGGTTTTCGACTTCGCGGTGAAGCAGTTATGCTCGCTGCGTCAATGCTGGTGATGATTCACAGCCCCCTGGTCGGATCCTCAATTTGGAAGCCGTGTGGCGACCTGTTACAGCGCAAAGGATACCCGGTCTGCATACCATCGCTCCGAGATTTCGTCAGCGGCGATCCGCCGTACTACGAGAAGATCGCGGAGCATGTTGCCGACGCAGTCCGAAAAGGTCCGCGCGCTGGAGCCGTGACTTTAGTCGCTCACAGTGGCGCCGGTGCTCTGTTGCCTGCAGTAGCGGAAAAGCTTGATCGGCCGTGCCATGGCATTTTCGTTGACGCGATTCTGCCGCATCCCGGACTGCGCTGGTTCGACACGGCTCCGCCGCAATTGCGCGCTCATCTTCGCAGCCTGGTTCACAACGGATTCCTGCCGCCGTGGAATCAATGGTTTCCGCCGGAGGTCATCTCGGCTTTGATCTCTGACCGGGATGTCCGCCAACGGTTCATCGGCGAGTTGCCACGAATACGAGTTTCCTACCTGGAAGAGCGCGCGCCGGAGGCCGGCGCGGACAGATTGCCGATGCGGATATCTGCAGCTCAGCGACGGATACGGCGCGTTCGCCAGCGAAGCGGAAAAGGCCGGTTGGGTTACGCTGCGCGCGTCAGCCGACCACCTGGCCGTTCTGACCCGGCCCGAAGTGGTATGCAACGCCCTGTTCAACCTGATCGAAGCGTTAGGGATTTGATGTCGCGCCCTGCGTTGTCAGGCGGCGCGGTGGGAGTCGTCTTTGCCCCCGCGAATCACGCGGAGCTGCGGACGCTCGATTCCGCCCGAGATATACACCAGCACCGTCCACGCGCTGCGCGTGTAAGGGAAGCACGCCAGCACGCTCCCGACCGCGATCACGCACAGGATCACCAGTTGGGTGAGATCGGAAAGCCTGGTCGTCCAATCCAGAATCGCCCAGCAGACTAAAAACGCGCCCGCCGCGACCGCATAGTCAAGGTACATCGCACCGAGCGACTCGCCGGGGTCTTTCCAGAATATCGCGTGGCAGGCCGGGCACGCCCGGTTCATGTGAAAGTGCGAGGCGAACACGGCGCCGTTGCCACATACCGGACAGCGCTTGCGAAGCGCCCTGCCGATGAGCAGCGATGCACTCTCCTGTGCCATAGAAATTATTTTACTCAGGCGCTGCGCTGATGCCAGAGAAAAATCGCTCGACGTCCGTTGTCCGCGATTCTATTGCGCTTTCGGCGCCGCCGCGGATGCGGCTGCGAGCCCGGGCGCAGGCGTCCCTGGCTGCGACTTGAAGCCGTCGGGCAGATCGCGCGCCGGCGTGATCCGAATCGCGCAAATTTTCCCGGCATCAAACTTCGCCTGCGTGGGACGCGAGAAACCCATCCGTGCGAGCATATACTTGCGCGGCATGTCGGTTTCGATTTGCGCGGTCGCAGCGGGGTCGGTGGTGATTTCCGCAGTGCCGACGAACGCGGGCCCAGTGCTGTTTCCGATCCAGATCAGCGCCGGGCTGCCACGCCGGATACGTTTGGCCTTCCAGCTTTGCGGACCGGTCTGAATCAGCACGCGGTTGTCCTTGTCGACCACGAACCAGACCGGAACCGCGTTGCTCTGATTGCCGTCTTTGCGGACCGTCCCGATATAGATGAGCTTGGCTTTCTGCAACGCCGCGATATCGCGCGCCGACGCCGCGGCGTGCGCGCTCGCCGCGAAACCCATCGCGCAGGAGATCGCCGCGAGCATCACCACCATCGCAAGCTTGTTCTTCATTCGATTCTCCTCAGTCACCCAGAAAGCGGCGGCGCACGAATACCTCGCCCAGAAAGAGCGCGATTGCAAGCGGCAGCAGAAACGAATCCGCGCCCTGGCGCATCGTTATCGTGCGCCCGCGATGCAGCGCGAGCGAGGCCCAGGCCGGATCGAACTCGCCGCCGGTCGCGCGTGCGAGCCGCCGCAGAAGATCGAGATCCGGCGGACGCAGCCTGAGCTCGGCGGCGTCGGCGGGAATCGCGCCCGCCGAGGCGAACTCGCGCCGGGTCAGCGCCTGCTCGATATCCCCCGCCTTTACCATCAGGGTTGCGACGTATTTTCCGCGCGGCAGCGGTCCGATTTCTCCGGTATAGAGCGACGGCGCCGTCTGCGTCATCGGCACGTCGAGCGCGTGTCCCGGCCCCGTGATTCGGCAGACCAGGTTGGGCGCGAGCCTGGTGTCGGCCTTTTCGGCTTCAACGGTGACCGCGCCGTCAGCCGCCGTGCGCATCCGAATCGCGAACATCCCGGGCGCGCCCTCGCGCATCGTCCATCCTACCAGCTGCGACCAGAATTGCGCGTAATGATTCCACCGGATCCAGCTAAGCGTCGCGAGCGAGTCCGGATCTGCCGCGAAGATCGCCGCGCGCCCGAGCCCGTACTGCCACGCCGCGAGCAGCGGCGAGCCCTGGCCCGCGCGCGTGACGCTTAGCGCGACAATCGCGCCGTCCTTGGCCTTGGTCGAGGCGTAAAAATCGATCGGCGGAACGTCCTTGGCCGCGATTCCCGACAGGATCGCGCTCGGCGCGCCTTCTTCGACCGAGGTCCGATCCTGCGCGCGCCGGTTCATCGCCTGGCGCGTCAGCCCGACCAGGAGCAGCGGCAGCTTTTCGATATCCTGCACCCGATAGAAAACGCCGCCGGTCGCCTGCGCGAAATCCTGCAGCAAGCGCAGGTTCTCCAGGTCGGGGCCGATTCTGATCGTCGAGACCGGGATATGGTCCTTCGAGAACTGCGCGATCAGCGCGTCGTGATCGTGATACTGCCGGTTGGTGTCGCCGTCGGTCAGCAGGATCACTTGCCGCACCGGAATTCCGGCGTCCAGAATCTCACGCTGCGCGATCTCGAGCGCGTCCTTGAAGTCGGTGCCTCCGCCCGGCTGCAGGCGCTCGATCCGCGTCTCGAGATCGGTCCGATCTTCTCCGAGCGGCTGCAGATGCCCCAGCACGTAGGGTTGCGAATCAAACGCGATCACGCCGGCGTAGTCGGTATCGTCGAGCTGGCGCAGCAGCGCGATCGCGGCCTGCTTGGCGTAGCGGATTCGCTCGCCGTCGCGCACCGCGGGATAGCGCGAGTCGTAGCTCATCGAGTTCGAGCGATCGATGCACAGATAGACCGCGATCGGCTCGCGCGAGGGTGGCGGCGGCTGCTGCTCGAAGGTGACCGGCAGAGTCTTTTCCAAATCTCCGCCCTTGTAAGTCGCGTCGCGCAGCGCCTCTCCGGTCACAACCAGGCCTCCACCAAGCTCGGCGACGTAGCGATTGAGCGCGTGCTGCACCGGCGCGGGCAGCGCGATCGCAGGAGCGTCGTCAATTATCACCAGCTGATAGGGCAGATAGTCTTCGGCTTTGGCCGACAGCGCACGCGGCGCGATCATTTCGACCTGGTAGTTGCGCACCCTGAGCGCATCCAGCAAGCTCTCGGGCCTGCTCTCCGACGCGATCAGCACGCGCGGCGCTCCAGCCACCGAAAGCGCGGCCTCGGCGCGCGGATTGATCGCGTCGAGCGCGGGCGGCACGGTCAAATCCGCGCTCATCAGGTACGCGCCCGCATGTTCCATCCGGTACGGAAGCTCGAAGCGGTTCATCCCCTGATGCAGCGTCACGTGCTGGCCGCCGACCGGATCGCCGTCGCGCAACAGGCGCACCTGGGCGTCAACCGGATCGGCCGCTTCGCTTTCGATCGCTATATCGAAGCTGAATTGTTGTTCGGCGCGCACGTTCTGCGGCGCGCGAAATCCGGTCAGCGCAACCCGCGCGACGGCCGGCGCTGGAGGTGCTGCCGTATAGACCCGCGTCTCGTCATCGACCAGCGCCGGAATTTCGCCGCCCGCCGACCCGCGGGTCTGATTGCCGTCGCTCAGCAAGAGAATTCGCCGATCGGCATCCGCCGAGAACAGGCTCTGCGCGGCGGTCAGCGCGGCGGCAATATCCGTGGCGCCGCGGTCGGGCTTCATACGGA
>JBAPSR010000152.1:0-5908 GCA_049281755.1 Binataceae bacterium (SeqCode) | reverse complement strand
GCTCCATAGCCCGGTGACTATCGCCAGCGCCTCGTCGAGCATCGCGGCGCGAACGCGCGCCTCCTGCGGTCCGGCGAACGTGCTGATCTCGCCGAACCAATCTCCGCCAAGGCCCGCGCCCAGCACCATCCGCCCGGCGCTTAAGTGATCGAGCGATACCGTCTCACGCGCGAGCTTGGCCGGATTTCGCCGGAACAGCGGAGTCACGATCGGGCCGATCCGCATCCGCCGAGTGGCAAGCGCGATCGCCGCGAGCGCGACCGTGGTGTCGGCAACCGGCGCCGGCCAATTGACCTGGATATGATCCCAGATGAAGAAACCGTCCCATCCGGATTCCTCGGCCTCGTGGGCGAGCGCCGCGAGCTTGTTTGGATCACCGTAGTCACCGAATTGCGGAACATGAATTCCGAATCTCATACGATCGAGATAGGGAAGGTGCTCGCGTAGCGCAACCGGGAGTTGGAGGGCGCATGATGGTTGCACTAATCGCTTCGCGGAGATCCTTCGCCTGCGGCTCAGACCTGCACGGGTCCGGTGGACCCGGCACGCGGGGCGAACGTTAGCGTGCAGGCGCAGGCTGCGCGAAGACGGACGGCTCGCGAGCCGCCCCTACGACGACAGGTCCTGTTGTCATTCCCGCGCGTGGCTGCCGCGCGAGGAATCCCGGGCGAAGTACCTCTGCATGTGATGTTGGCGTCGAGTATGGACGCCTCGGGATTCCTCGCCCAAGGCTCGGAATGACGATCGATGGCTCGGCTGATAATTCGACGCTCACGCCCCCTCTACTTTCATGGCAGGATGACGACGATGCGGTGTTGGAAGACGGTTGAAAAAAAAAGGAGGGCCGCGGTGGCCCTCCTCTCGATGACGTGAGGCCGCGCGTCAGTTGTACTTGTTGCAGACCGTGACGCCGACGTTCTGGAACGTGTCCATCTCCTGGAAGACCGAGTTGATTCCGGCGAGATCGCAGGTGCCTGTCACCATCGATTTCGGCGAGATACGGCCCGACTCGATCATCTGGAGCATCGCGGGATAGTGCGACGCCTGCATCCCGAGCGACGCGATCAGTTGCAGCTCCATCGTGACCATCCGATCGATCGGCACCGCGATTTCGCCCTTCTCGGCCGAGGTGGTCAGACCGATTTGCAGATGACGCCCCTGCTTGCGCAGGCTCATAATCGCGTTGCGGCAGGTGGTCGCAATCCCGAGCGCATCGACGGAGACGTGCGCGCCGCCCTTGGTCAGATCGAGCACGGCCTGCACCGCATCGGTCTTCTTGCCGTTGACCACATGCGTTGCGCCGACGCCCTTGGCGAGTTCGAGCTTGGCGCCGTCGAGATCGACGCCGATCACGTTGGCGCCGCAGGCATTGGCCACGTTGATCGCGGCCAATCCGATTCCGCCGCATCCATAGACGACGACCCATTCGCCCGGCTGCACCTTGGCGCGATCGATGATGCCGTGGAACGAGGTCATGAAGCGGCAACCCATCGAGGCCGCCTCGATGAAATCGATCTTCGCGGGAAGGCTCACCAGGTTCATGTCGGCGGCAGGCACCGCAACCAGATGGCCGAAGCCGCCGGGATATGAGAATCCCGGCAGCATCGCATTCAGGCAGACGTTGGATTGTCCGTTGCGGCAATACTCGCAGGTGCCGTCGCCCTGACTGAAGGGAACGACCACGCGATCGCCCTTTTTGAAACTGTGCACTTCCTTGCCGGTCTCTTCGACGACGCCGGCGAACTCATGGCCGAGGATCGAGCCCGGCTGCGCGGCCAGGCCCATCCAGGTCCAGTCGCCCGACCATGCGTGCCAATCGGAGCGGCAGACGCCGTTGGCCTCGACCCGGATAATCGCGCCGTTGGCGGCGCACTTGGGATCGGGAACATCTTTGATGACCAGTGGTTTTTTGGTCGCTTCGAATACCGCAGCTCGCATAACTAATCCTCCATTTTCAATTCAGTTATTGGGTTTGGATACTAGAGCAGACGCGAAACGATCTTCTCGAACTCGGCGGCGCTGCCGCCCGCGTCGATATCGACCGGATGGAGATCGACGCCCGCTTCGTCCTGCGCGCGCAGACGCTCGACCGCACCCTCGACCGGTCCGATATAGGCAAGCTCAGCCAGGAGTTTTGGCGACACGGCGTCGGTGCCGGCTTTCGAGCCGCCCGCGCTCCAGGCTTCTTTGACTTTAGCGACGTCATCGCCGAAGCCCATGCGGGTAAGCTGCTCGGCGTAGAAGGTGCCCATCCGCGCCGCGTAGAAGGCGACGTTGGCGGCATGGCCGGCGCGGGCGCGGTCGACATTTTTGGTGACTGTAACAGCGCCAGGCGCTTTGACCGCGACCGCGGCGGGCTCGCGGCCGGCGTCGGTCGCGATCTTGCGGAAATCATCGATCGCTTTCTTGAGCGCGCTTATCGGGATCATCACCGGCATCCATCCGTCGGCCTGGCGCGCGGTGAATTCGACGCTCTTGGTGTTGAGAGAGGCGATGAAGATCGGAATATGCTTGCGCGGCGGCTCGAAGCGCATGGTGAAGCCGCGTCCGAGCTTGAACAGCTTGCCCTGGTAGTTGAGCGGCGTTCCGGCCATCAGGAGGTTGATGATCTCGACGGTCTCTTTCATCCGGGTGAGAGGAGGATTGAACTTGACGCCGTGAAAATGCTCGATCACCTGCGGGCCGCTGGTGCCCAGGCCGATGATCATCCTGCCGCCGGAAAATTCGTCCAGCGTGCCAAAATGCTGCGCCAGCGCCGCGGGCGTGCGCGAATAGATATTGACGATCGAGGTTGCGAGCTGCGCTTTGGTGGTGTGTTCTGCGAGCAGGGTCAGAAGCGTGAACGCGTCGCGTCCCCACGCCTCTGCGACCCAGATCGAATGGATCCCGGCGGCGTCGGCGATTTTCGCGCGCTCGAGCGCCGCCTTGTAGTCGAGCTTGCCCTGCCAGTTGACGCCGATCGTGAGCTTGCGAGCCATCGTGGAATCCTCCGGGTGAAATCAGGCGTGCTTGAGATCGCGGACACGCTCGTACCAGCGCATCAGGTTTTTGAAGTCTTTCACCAGCGCGAAATTCGCCGGATTGAGCGTCAGGAAAAAGAACGGATGGTACAGCGACGCATCGGCCATCGTGAATGACGCACCCAAAAAATAATCCTTGCCCGCCAGTTGCGTGTCGATCATCCGCGCGAAACCGGCCAGAGCGTCGCGCGCAGGGGCCGAGCCCTCGCGCATCTTCGCGGTGCTCATACCGATGAGCTTTTCGCGATTCGCCTTGAGCTTCGGGTCGCCGGCGGCGTCGAGCAGGTCGGGAATCGTCAGCGTCAGGATCGGCGCGAACAGCGTGTTGTCGGCGAAGTGATCGATTATTTCACACAGGCCGAGCGCGCCCTCGGGAATCACGCGATGCGCCGGAACCTTGGCGTCGATCCACTTGATAATGTCGGCGGAGTTCCAGACCACCTCGCCGTTCCACTCGGCGACCGGCACGCGAGTCCATTTGCCGCCGGTGATTGCGAGCAGATTGGTCTTGTCCTCGTAGTGGCAATCGATCGGGTTCCATCCGAGACCCTTGTAGGTGAGCACGCGGCGAACTTTCTCGGAGAAGGGCGAGATGGGGTACTGATAGAGGTTGATATCGGCCATGCGAATCTGGACTCCCGTTTCAATTGGCGCCGCGGCGCACGGTGAGGTTGAAGGCAATATCCTCGCGGAGCATCGCCTTTATATGGCATCCGCGCTCGGCGACTTCCACCAGGCGGGCCAAGCGCTCGTCATCGAGCTCGGTTTGAACTTCAAGTTCAACTTTAATTTCCTTGACGTGACCTTTTTCATTCGCACTCGCCCGAACCGCCGCGCGGCCAAGCTCAGCGTTGCGCACGCGAGCCGCGATTCGAAGCGACATCAGCAGACATCCGCCGAGTGCGCCCAGAAACGCGGTGACCGGATCGACGCCGGCCGCGCCCTCGGCGTCGAGAGTCCACGACGCGGACGTCGAGGTCACCTGGGCATGCAGCGTCCCGGCGATGCTCGCGACTTCGACCTCGCGCTTTCGGGCAGGCGGCGCGGCGGCGCGCGCGTCGGTGGCGCTCGGGTTCTCGCGGGCGGTAGTCATCGCGTCCCAAGCTAGCCGAGACGCAGGGCAATGGACAAACCGATCGTTCAAGGCGCGGCGGTGTTAGTCGCCGGCCGCGGCGGGAGCACCGGTGAGAGCGGCGGCCTGATCGAGAAAGATTTTCCATCCGGGTTTTTTTCCGCCGTCAACCGTCAACAATCCGAGCGTGCAAAAGTAGTCGCTGAAGTGTCCGTCGGGATCGGGCACGCCGTAGTAGGCGGATTGCTCGTCGCAGTACTTGCGATTCAGATCGTGCTCCATCACGTAGCTGAGAAACGGGATGCGCTCGCCCTGCGCCTGCCATGCGCTGAAGACGTTGCGCACGAACTCCTCCTGCATCGCGTCCGAGCTGTTTAGCTTGTGCGAAGTCGGATAACCAACCTCCTGCAGAACGACAGGCTTGCCGCCCGCGAGATTGACCATCGCGGGAAAATCGGCCAGTGGCGCGCCGGGAGGATCGACTATGAAATCGTTTCCGAGCGGATAGTAGGTGATGATCCACACGTCGCTCGGAGAGTTCAGCTCCGCGACCTCGGCCTTCGATACGCCGCTGGTGCCGCTCCAGGTGGTGGCGACTCCGACCTTCACGCCCGGCGCGTGCGCGTGAACATAGGCGACCGCGTCGGCATAGAAAGCCTGGTACTGCGGCCAATCGTCGGGATGCGCGGCGAGATAGACATCGACCTCGTTGCCAATCGAGAGATACTCGACGTGAGAATTGACGATGGGAAAAATTTGATCCAGCAGCGCGTGGAAGCGCGCGATCATCCGCGGGTCGTCGAACGCGACACCCTGAAGATCCGAAGGGACGACATTCACGGACGTATTGAGTATTCCGATCGTGAGCTCGAGGGTCCATCCGAGCGTGCCGCCGAGGTAGCTTATCCCGCCGGCCGGATTCGAGACGTCGATCTGTCCGGGCGAGGGTTCGAGCGCGTTCCAGAGGTTGAAAAGCTGATCGCCGGTGACGCCGGCTTTCGCCGCCACGCCTACCCCCTCCGCGACCTTTTTCGTCGTCAGCGGAGGGCCGCCTTTGGGCGTTGGCGAAAGTGCGAGCACGCGCGACGGGATTCCGTATTCGATCGCAGCAGAGTCGGCGCGTCCAGGCAGACTCATCCACGCGGCGAGCGCGCATCCCGCGATCGTGAGGATCGCGAGCATCGCGGTCCCACCGCCGATTAGGCGGATAATTCGTGTCTTCGCTCGATACATCATCGCAATCCGCGTCCAAGCTTGCGTCATATCGCTTTGGCGTCAAGCGTTAAGCTCCAAAGAGCTGCGGTCGCCCTCTTGTAACACGATGTAGACACTTGCGACACGATGGAACTTTACCCAGTATCTAGTCGGCGCAGAAGGCGCTCGCGAAGATCGAAAAAATAGGAGGAAACGAATATGTCTCGATTGAAAGCTGTAATGGCTGGGATCGCTGCCGTTCTGTTTCTGGCGCCGGGGCTGGCAAGCGCAAAAAACTTTTGTATCGGAGGGTTCACCAATACGAGCTATATTCTGCTGGGACAGGGATTCACGATTCCCAAAAAAGGTACGTGCAAGGCGTGGATTGGCTTCGTGGAGGAACCCGAGACGGTCTCGAGCGGGACCGGATGTACGTCAACAGACGGAACGGAACTCACCTTATCAATTACCAGCGGCACCGAGACGGGGGCCTTCGTCGAGGTTGACGCGATCACGTTGTCGCTTCCGTCGCTGACCGGCTCAGACGAAATACAGGTCAGTGAAAGTAGCGCTGTAACATCGGATCTCATAACGGGAATCTCCGGAGCAGTCTGCGGAAAGG
>JBAPSR010000151.1:0-13715 GCA_049281755.1 Binataceae bacterium (SeqCode) | reverse complement strand
CGCAAGAAGCGCGCGGCAGCGAGCTGAGCGCGGGCAGGGTTGTTCACGAGCCGGGGAACAGCTAAACAACTGCGATGTCCTTTCAACTGATCCGTCCCGATATCAACCTCGATTTCGTCGGGAAACGTCATTTCTTCGTGATTCTCTCGACCGTGATCAATATCGCGGCCGTGCTGATGCTGATCTTCGTCGGTCTTAACTACGGCGTCGATTTCGTCGGCGGCAGCGTGGTGCAGGTGCAGTTCGACAAGGCCACCACCGCCAACACGATTCGCGATTCGCTGAAGCCGATGGGATTCGGCGAGATAACCGTGCAGGATTTCGGCGCGTCGGCGGGGCATACCTACCTGCTGCGGTTTGAGAAAGTCGCTAATATTGGAAGCCTTGGGCCGAAGCTCGAGGGACAGCTCTCGAAGACCTACGGCCCCAATGGCGCCAAGGTGGTGCGGGTAGAGAGCGTGGGCGCCAAGGTCGGAGGCGACCTGCGCCGGCGCGGCTTCCTGGCGGTCATCTTCGCAACGGCATTCATGGGCGTGTTTATCGCTTTTCAGTTTCGCCATACGAGCTGGAGTTTTGGGGCGGGCGCGGTTATCGCGCTGGTACACGACGTCCTGGTCGTTTCGCTGGCGCTGGTGATCAGCCAGTTCCAGTTCGATCTGACCACGCTGGCGGCGCTGCTGACGGTTATCGGCTATTCCGTGCACGACACGGTGATCGTGTCGGACCGGATTCGCGAAGACGCGGCCAAGCGCAGGCGCGAGCCGATCGCGACGATCATGAACCGCGCGATCAACGAGACACTGTCGCGCACTTTGCTCACCTCGGGCACCGCGATCGTCGTGCTGATCGCGCTGCTCGCGTTCGGTGGGCCGATCCTGCGTCCTTCCGCGTTCACGCTCCTGGTTGGATTTATCACCGGCACCTATTCCTCGATCTATATCGCGGGTCCGGTCGTGCTCTTCTGGGAAGGGCGTAATCGCGTGGGTTCGTTGTCTTCGCGGGCGGCGTAAGGCGCGTATCCAGGCGTCGCGCCGCGCCGCAAAATCTTCGCCGGGAAAGCTTCGCGTGGAAATTGCGCTCAAGACCGGACGCGGGCCGTACCGGCTTACGCAGGGCGCGCCAGCAATACGAGCTGGCGGCTCGACCGTGCTGACACTCGCGCTCGAGAGCGCAAACGGAATCGAAAGAGTCGCGTTCAAATGCACGATCGCCGACGAACTAGCGCCGGGCGATGATCCTGCGGCGACGCTCGCGCGGCTCGCGCCGTGGATCGAGCGCGAGTTCGAGATGACCCGCGAAGCGGCGCTCAAGTCAATCCGCAGCGAGCGCAGGATGCACGAGATCGCCTTCGACGCGGCCAATCGCGGCCCGTTCTGACTCCACGCGGCTCGGTTTTCCTGCCGACGCCGGTTCCGATTACAATCGCGTTTGCCATGACCGATGCCACGATCGAAGCGATCCTGTGGGACAACGACGGGGTTCTGGTCGATACCGAGAGCCTTTACTTCGCCGCGACCCGTGACACTCTCGCGCGCGCGGAGATCGTCGTCACGCGCGAGCTGTATATCGACCACGTGCTTCGCAGCGGCCGCAAGCTGTTCGACGGCCTGTTGTCGCGAGGATGGAGCGCTGCCGAGATCGCTGCGTTGCGAAAAGAACGCGACGCTCTATACGCCGAGGATCTGCGGAGAGCGAGTTTCCCTATCGCAGGAGCGGCCGAAACGGTGCGGATGCTTGCGCCGCATTACCGGATGGCGATCGTCACCAGCTCGCTACGCACGCATCTGGAGCTGGGGCATCGGCAAAGCGGAATCCTGTCCCTTTTTGAGACCGTGGTCGCGCGTGAGGACTACGAAAAATCGAAGCCAAACCCCGAGCCATATCTTACGGCGATGGCGCGCATGAAGGTCGCGCCGGAGCGCTGTATTGCGATAGAGGACTCGGAGCGCGGACTCACCGCGGCGCTCGCGGCGCGGCTGCGATGCATTATCGTGCCAAATGATCTGACCCGGGGCGGCGCGTTTGAAACTGCCGCCTGTGTCTTGCCCAATATAACCGCACTGCCGCGCGTGCTGGCGGCAATGCAGGGAGAAACGTCCTCATGAAGCAACCGGAAATTCGTCCCGCTCGCCCGTCTGACATTCCGGAATTGGCGCGATTGGTCGCCGCGCTGGCCGCGTATGAAGAAGCGCTCGACGAGCGTGCTCGGTTTGATTGGGACTCGATTCGTCAGGCGCCCGAGTGGATGCGCGCCGTGCTGGCGCGAGAGCATCATGCGGTCTGGGTTGCCGACGCGGGCGACGGCCATCTGGCGGGGCATCTGTGGGTGCGGCTTAGGCGGCGGCATGAGGGCGAGCGTCCGGCGGAGATCGGTTACATCAGCCAGGCTTTTCTGGAAGAGAGCTTTCGAGGTCATGGCCTGATCAAACCGATGCTGGAAGAAGCCTTCGACTGGTTTCGCGCCAAGGGTATCGAGCGGATCACGCTGAGCGTGCTGCATCGAAACTGGCTCGGAGCCGAGGCGTGGCATCGGCTAGGTTTTTCGGCGTGGCGCGAGGAGCGTATGATGGTCCTGAAGCCGCGCGCGAACTGAGGCGAAGCTCCTTCCGATACGCTGGTCCCTGGCCACCTCGATACGATTCTCTTCAGCTAATCATGCAATAGCTGCTCTCGTCGCATTTGATGCGATATGGGGTGGCACCGCGCGGGACAGTTTCTCACCTGCGAACACATGGCCGCCGTCAATGCGACTCTGGGCGTTTTCGGGGTTTTATCGCCTCTAGTCCGCGGCATTCGCAATAACTTGGCGCTAGCTTACCTCGACGCGCCATTACAAACTATTCGGGCGAACCATTAGTCATTTTGCGCAGTGTGATACTACTCATTGTACTATCGGTTGGTGTTAAAAAATGTACATCCGGAAATGAGTAAATCGGCACTTTTATACTTGACTTTGATCACTCGCGTCTCTATCCTCGCTGCGACTCGCGGACAATCTTCAAATACCTATTCGCGAGAGTACTAGTTGCTAATGAGAGTTCGGACGCCTTGCGACCGCGGCTCGATCTGATCGGCCAGCGTGTGCAGTGGTTTGCCCGGCTTCCGGCGGCAGAGTGACCGAAGGCTCGCAGGCTATGCGTTTGCGCGCGCTTGATGAACTTCGTGCGGGTGGGGAAACATGGATTCAAAAGGCTTGGTGGCGGTGTTGTTTGTGGTTGGGGTTCTGGCGGCAGGGATCTCGAATGCGAGTGCGCAAGTTCTCCCGGCGATTGCGTCTTGTAGCTATTACGTGGCGCTGACGGGTTCGGATAGTTCGTCCGGCACACAATCGTCACCGCTGCGTACGATTCAGCACTCGATCAATTCCCTGAGCCAGGCGGGCGGGACAGTGTGTATCGAGGACGCTGGCCCGTATGCCGAAAGCGTGAGCTTCCCGCGCTCGGGGACCGCTGCCAGTTGGGTTGCAATCCGCGGCCTCGCGACGGCCCGAGCGGAGATAGCACCGCCCAGCAATGGTTCCTTTGGGGTCAATATCAATGCGCAGTCATACGTGGCGATCGAGCACGTCCAGACCAACGGTGGCGAAATTGGAATCGTGTCGTCGGGAGGAGGGAGCCACTGGTATCTGAGCGACGACGAGATCGAGAATGCGATCGGAAGCGGCGTTCAACTGAACAATGGCGACTACGTAACGATCGTGGCGAGTCTGATCCACGGCAACGCGGCGACCTGGGCCGACGACGGGTCCGGCGTCTCGGTCTATGCACCGATTCAACTCGACCGCGCCCCCGGAGCGCATATCTATATCGGCGCAAACACCGTGTACGACAATTCCAATCCATCCGGCGGAACCGACGGGAATGGGATAGTGCTGGATTCGTTCGACGCGAATGGATTCACCGCCTCATCGCTGATCGAGAACAATGTTGGCTACGGCAACGCCAGCGCCTGCATCAAGGTTTATTCCAATGGCGGAGCGCCGACTCTGGTGCGAAATAACACCTGCTTCAAGGATCAGCAGTTGCTATCGCCCTATACCTGGCGCGGAGAGGTTTCTCTCGAATACTCCGGCGGTGTGACTACGGTGAACAATATCCTGTGGTTCGACCCGACGGCGGATTCGAGTAACTCGGGCTATCTCGATGGAGGCAGTTCAGGCCCAGCCAACATCGTGGCGTCGAACCTTTCCTACGGGGGTTCCGGCGCATCGAATCCCGACCTGGTGAATCCGCCATCCAATATGCGCCTGCAATCAGGCAGCCCCGCGATCGGCACCGGTTCCATCGCGTACGGCATTCCGGCGGTCGATATCACGGGCGCGGCCAGGTCCACCACATCGGTTGATATCGGTGCTTATGCGTTCAGCGCGGCCTCCGCGACCGCGACTCCAACCCGGACTGCGACAGCGACGCCGACGGCCACGCCGAGCAGAACTGCGTCGGCGACTCCGAGGCCGACCGCGACCGCAACGCCTACCCTCACTCCGACTCCGACGCCGATGCCGACTCGGACACCTTACAGGCGCCGTTTTGGCCGATAGCGCCGGGGAACTGCCTTGACTGCTCATCTTCGCTCATTGGCGTGAGCGCGAACGGCGCGGAGCGCGTGATGGTCCTGAAGCCGCACGTGGATTGAGGCGAGAACAACCCTCGGCTGACCTGTTGGATAGGCGTCATTTACCTTGACAGATCCACGCATTTATCTTATCTAGACTAACTGGGTCGGGTATTGGTGAGGCGGTGGAAACGGACATGGTTCCGGTTGACCGAATCGGTCGCGATGCTTATAGTGGACTCAGCAGGTCCACTAATTGGATCACCGATTCGCGAGGCGCGAATCCGGTAGAATCACGATGGCAGGCTGATGGTTAAGACTCCGATATACATGGACAATCACGCGACCACGCCGTGCGATCGCAGGGTGCTGGACGCGATGCTGCCGTATTTCACCGAGAAATTTGGCAACGCCGCCAGCCGCAATCATAGCTTCGGCTGGGAAGCGGAAGAAGGCGTTTTTAAGGCGCGCGAGCAGATCGCGACCCTGGTCGGCGCCAAGTCGAAGGAAATCATCTTCACCAGCGGCGCGACCGAGTCCGACAACCTGGCGATCAAGGGCGTGCTCGAGTTCTACAAGGACAAGGGCAACCACATCATCACCTGCGTCACTGAGCACAAGGCGGTGCTCGACAGTTGCCGCGCGCTCGAGCGTCAGGGCAAGGCGACAGTTACCTACCTTCCGGTAGATAAATACGGAATGGTCGATCCCGACGCCGTTCGCCGGGCGATCACTGACAAGACCGTGCTCATCTCGATCATGTACGCGAACAACGAGATCGGTACGATTCATCCTGTGCGCGAGATCGGCAAGATCGCGAAGGAAAAGGGCATCGTGTTCCATTGCGACGCGGTGCAGGCGGTCGGCAAGATTCCGGTCGATGTGGAAAAAGACGGAATCGATCTGCTCGCGATGAGCGGGCACAAAATTTACGGACCCAAGGGAATCGGCGCACTCTACGTCCGCTCGAAGGGACCGCGGGTGCGGCTCAGCCCGATTATCGACGGCGGCGGCCATGAGCGTGGGATGCGTTCGGGAACGTTGAACGTCACCGGAATCGTCGGGTTCGGCGCGGCGTGCGAGATCTCAGGCAAGGAAATGGCCGACGAGGCTGCCCGGCTGAGCGAACTCAGAAACCGGCTCCAGGCGGGCATTTTCGAGCGGCTGGACGAAGTGTATGTGAACGGGCATCCGACCCAGCGCCTGCCGGGAAATCTCAACGTCAGCTTTGCGTATGTCGAGGGCGAGTCGCTGCTGATGGGAATCAGCGATATCGCGGTGAGCTCGGGCTCGGCCTGCACCTCGGCCACGCTGGAGCCCTCGTACGTGATTCGCGCGCTCGGAATCAACGAGGAGCTGGCGCATAGCTCGATCCGGTTTGGAATCGGCCGCTTCAACACCGCCGACGAAGTGGATTACGTGTCGGAGCGGGTGAGCAAAGAGGTGAAGCGGCTGCGCGAGATGTCGCCGCTGTACGAGATGGCGAAAGACGGAATCGATCTCAAGTCGGTGCAGTGGAAATCGTAAGCGCGGAGAAAAATCATGGCATATTCAGACAAGGTTCTCGATCACTATAACAATCCGCGCAACGTCGGCAGCTTCGCCAAGGACGACATGAACGTCGGCACCGGCGTGGTCGGCGCGCCCGAGTGCGGCGACGTGATGAAGCTGCAGCTCAAGATCAGCGACGACGGCGTAATCGAAGACGCCAAGTTCAAGACCTTCGGATGCGGCAGCGCGATCGCGAGCTCGAGCTACGTGACCGAGCTGGTCAAGGGCAAGAAGATCGATGAAGCGATGGCGATCAAGAACACCGTCATCGTGAAGGAACTCAATCTGCCTCCGGTCAAGATTCATTGCTCGGTGCTGGCCGAAGACGCGATCAAGGCCGCGATCACCGACTGGAAGAAGCGCAAAGGCCACGCCGATGCGCCGGTCGAAAGCGCGCCCGCGAAAGCGAACGAGGGCTGAGGGTCTGCACGATGATTTCGCTGTCTGAAAACGCGGTCCACAAGATCAAGACTCTGGTCGCCGACAAAGGCGCCGAGGCCGGACTGCGCGTGAAAGTCGTGGGCGGCGGATGCTCGGGGCTGTCGTACCGGATGGAAATCGACGCAGCCAAAGAGCGCGACAAGATTTTCGAGCGCGATGGCGCCAAGCTGATTGTGGACAAGAAGAGTTTCCTTTACCTCAACGGTTCCGAGCTCGACTACGCCGAGGAGCTGATGGCCTCGGGGTTTCGGGTGGTCAATCCAAACGCCAAACGAAGTTGCGGATGTGGCGAGTCGTTCGTGGTATGAACGAGGGGATGCGGCGGCGTAACGATGATCGAATGCCCGTCATGTGGACGGCGGCAGGAGCCCCGGCTGGTTTGCGAGAGCTGTTCGACGCCACTGGGCGTTGAGCTGGACTGTTTCGCGGCGCTGGGACTGCCCAAGAAGCTCACGATCGAGCCAGGCGCGCTCGAGCGCGTCTATCACGATCTGAGCCGCCAGATTCATCCCGACCGATTCGCGCAGGCTCCCGTGCGTGCGCGCGACGCAAGCCTGCGCTCGACCGCGCTTCTGACCCGCAGCTACCGCACCCTGCGCGAGCCGGTCACGCGCGGGCTCTACTGGCTCGAAATGCGCGGCGAAAAGCTTTCCGACGACAACAAGCAGGTTCCACCCGAGATCGCCGAGACGGTCTTCGACGTACAGGAGCAGCTCGCGACGCTGCGCGAGGCGGTTCGCACCGATCCTGCCCGCGCACAGGTGCTTGCCGACGACCTGGAGGCGCGGCGCGCGGCGCTTTTGAACGTGATGAACGACTATCAGATCGCGCTGCGCGGGAATTTCGTGTTGTGGGATCTCGGCCGCTCGAGCGCCAAGGAACTCGCCCTCGAGCTCAAACTGATTCTTTCGAATATCGCGTATCTGCACACGCTCCTGCGCGATGTCGATTTCGGTCTGGGGAACTTGAAGGCGGCCTAGTCGATGCCCCAAATACTCGGAATCGATCTCGGCACCACCAACAGCCTGATCGCGCGGATGGAAGGCGGCGAGCCGCGCGTGATCGCCGATCCCGCATCGGGCGCGGCGCTGCTGCCCTCGGTGGTTGCAATCGCGCCCGACGGCGCGGTGCACACCGGCGCGCGAGCGATCGAGCTGGAGCCGCATCTGACCACGCACAAAGACGGCACCGTCAGCGCGGTCGGGTTTCCCGGCGGCGAGTACGGCGCAGTGATTCGCTCGGTCAAGCGCTACATGGGCTTGGGCGGCGCCGACGTTGCGCCGGAAGATCGCGCGCGCTATGCATTTGCGGATCTGTCGGGTCCGGTCGTGCGCTTCCAGGTCGGCAAACGCATACTCACTCCGCCGCAAATCTCGGCCGAGATTCTGCGCGCGCTGAAGGAACGCGCCGAACGCGCCACCGGCGAGACCGTCGAACGCGTCGTTATCACCGTGCCGGCATACTTCAACGACGGCCAGCGCCAGGCGACCAAGGATGCGGGCCGACTGGCGGGATTGGAGGTCGTGCGCCTGGTAAACGAACCCACCGCGGCGTCGCTCGCGTACGGACTCGGCAAGCTCGCGGAAGGCAACGTCGCGGTTTACGACTTTGGCGGCGGTACTTTTGACATTTCGATTCTGAGCATCAAGCAGGGCATCTTCGAGGTCCTGGCCACCAACGGCGATACACATCTGGGCGGCGACGATATCGACCGCGCGATTGTCGAATGGATGCTGGCGGGGCTGCCCGCCGAGGTGATTAGCGACCGCCACGTATGGAACAGCGCGCGCAGCGCCGCCGAAGCGGCGAAGCAGCGCCTGACCGATTCATCGAGCACGGAGATCGTGCTCGACTTGCGCGGGCATAGCATCAAGAAGACTCTCTCGCGCGCCGAGCTTGAAAAAATCGCGGGGCCGCTGGTTGCGCGCACCCTCGAGCGATGCAAGCTGGCGCTCAAAGACGCCAAGCTTTCGCCCGCCGATATTAACGCGATCGTGCTGGTCGGAGGATCGACGCGGATGCCGATCGTGCGCGAGCGGGTGCGCGAACTGTTCAGGCGCGAGCCGCTATGCTCGATCGATCCTGATGAAGTCGTCGCACTCGGCGCGGCGATCCAGGCTAGCGTACTGATGGGCAAGCAGGGCGATATGCTGCTGCTCGACGTGGTGCCGCTGTCGCTTGGAATCGAGACGATGGGCGGCGTGATGGAGAGGCTGATCCATCGCAACACCACTATTCCGACAAGCGTGACCGAAATGTTTACCACTGCGGTGGACAATCAGACGCACGTCGACGTGCACGTGGTGCAGGGTGAACGCGAGCTGGCGGCCGATTGCCGCAGCCTTGCGCGGTTCAAGCTCGGGCCAATTGATCCACAGCCTGCCGGTTTGCCCCGAATCGCCGTCACTTTCCTCATAGACGCAAACGGGATACTAAATGTCAGCGCACGTGACGAGCGCACTGGCCGCGAGCATTCGGTCGACGTCAAGCCCTCGTACGGTCTGGACGACGAGGAAATCGAACGGATGCTCGAGGAGGCGATCGATCTTGGCGAGCAGGATTTGGAGCAGCGGCTTCTGATCGTGGCCCGCAACGACGCCGAGCAAATTCTTGCGGCACTTGGAAAGCAGCTCGGCGAGTACTCGCATCTGATCGACGCAGCGGAGCGCGCGCAGTTGGCGGCGGTGGCGGAGAAGCTGGAGGCGGCGCGTATCGGGCAGGATCGCGAGCTCATCTCAAATCTGGTCGAAGAGTTGAACGAGCTAAGCACGCCGTTTGCGGGCCGGATCATGGACGCGGCTATCAAGCTCGCGCTGGAGAAAAAGTCGGTCGAGCAGGTCTCGTAGCCGGGGAGAATGAACGCATGGCGATGGAACTGAAATGGGATCAGGCCGAGGAATTGGCCGAAGTGCTCGCCGAGAACCATCCGGGGCTGAATCCGCTCGACGCGCGCTTCGTAGATCTTCGGCAATGGGTAATAGATCTGGACGAATTCGGCGACGATCCACAGGGATCGACGGAAGCGAAACTGGAAGCAATCCAGATGGCGTGGAGCGAAATTTACCAGGAACAGAACGAAGACGAGTGAATAGACGCGCGGGGACGAGCGTCAAGAATAAATCAGAGGAGGTGTGGGGTGGTGGAAGCAGCAAGTGAAGGCTTGAGGACGGACAAGGGAGAGAAGATGCAGGAGAAGGAGACACTTGACGAGAAGTTGCCGGGGTTGTTCGAGCCCGACACGCTTTTGCCGATTCAGTACTTCGAAGCGATGCGCAAGAAGCATCTGCTCGAGGGCGAGAAGCGGCTGATCCTGAGCGTGCTCGAAGACGCGATCGAATGCTTCATGAAGTGCATCGACTCGGCCACGAACAAGGGCCAGCGGCTGTTCCGCGAAGCCGACGAGTGGATCGGCCACGAAGACAAGCGCTGGGTCTTCTCGTTCGACAATGTCTGCGACATGCTCGATATCAATCCCGAGTACATGCGCGTAGGCCTGCGCAAGTGGAAAGAGAAGAAGATCGTCGCGATCGAACGCCGGCGCCTGGCGATTGAAGCCGAAGCGGCATTTGCTCTGGCAAATCCGGCCGCGGTGGTGGTCGAATTGCCGCAAGCCGCGCCCGCGACGCATGCGACTGTCGCCAAGCTGGCTCCCAAAGCGGCCCAGCCGGCGGCCAATCACCACAAGCGCGTGCATCGCGTCCACGCGTCGCACAGCGCCGTGACGGCGAAGCTCCGCAAGGCGCACGCCTGACCGGAGCGGGCTCGCGGTTCGATAATCCCGTATCGCCGGCTGCCGGTGGTGCGGAAGAAAGCAGGGCGGTCCTGTAAGGGGCCGCCTTTGCGTGTTTTTCGGGCATCGGACTGCCGTGATTGCCAATCGTGCGGCTGGCGCTTAGGGTCAGAAGTCTTAAGATGCCGCTGCGGACCAAAATTGAATGCCCGGAATGCGAGGCTGACCTGGTCGTCAAGCGGGGCGGCGTATGCCCCAATTGCGGCGCGCAGATTACCGCGCACGTCGCGCGCGTGCAGAAGCGCGAGCGGCGGATCGAGCAAGTCGTCGCGATAGTAGCGACCGCGCTGGTGCTGGGGCTGTTCCTGGTGACCAGCGGAGTGAGCCTGCTCGAGGGAATCGCGGTGTATGCGGGCGTCGGCGCCGCGATGTACTACATCGCGCGGCGCACCTTCGTCTAGGATCGCGTTGACCAAATCTGATTGGATTCGTAGAGGCGCGTTGGCACGCGCGCGTTTCCGCAAACCGATTTCTTACCTTTCGTTCATTACCGCGACGTAACGAATTTCCTGTCACGATTTCGCTCGCTGCGGCGTCTAACAGGCAGGAGGTTAGAAATCATGAAAACCAAAATGACTATTCTTGCGGCGTTGTTGGGATTCGCGATGTTCGCGGCACCTGCCGTTGCCTCTGCTCATCCGCGGTCGGCGTGGCGGCGTGCTGAGTTGGCTCAGCATTTCGAGACTCTGGGTCCGACGCAACGCTACCTGTTCTGGCGCGAGCATCCTTATCTCGCGCAGCATCGCTGGGAGCTCAGTCAGCCCTACGCGTATCGCAACGGATATGTGCCGCCTAACTACTATCGTTACTGAGCCGGTCCTTTTGTGAAGCGCGAGCAGGGGCGTCCGTGATGCACGGGCGCCCTGTTTCTCCGGCGGCGACTGGATCTTAAACGAAACGCAATGGAAACGAATAATAACCAATCGTTAAACCCCTTTCGGGCCACGAGGGTAGGTTCGGTTGATGCCGGCGAACAGGCAACGGCGAAAGTCACAGAAGGAATGGGCGGTTTTTGTTCGCCGCGCGATGGCATCGTTGATGCTCTCTTATAGAAGGCGGAGTAAAATGAAAATGAGATCCAAATCGCGGCTTTTCGCAGCTCTGATCGCAATGACGATAATGGCGACGCCGATCGCCGCCAACGCAGAAACCCGTCGCGACGCTGAGGCGCGGGCCGCGGCCGCGCGCAATTCGTCGGCTGCATCGCGATTCAATGCGTCGCGCGCGCTAGCTCAGCGCAATTTCGGGCGGGACTTCCGCTCGGCCGACAATGGCCGCAACCTGGCGCTGCAAAATCGTGGCAACTGGGAACGCAACTCGGCACGAGCGCGCGTCGAGAATAACTACGCGAATCGATACGCGTATCAGCCGCGCGGGTATTACAACGGCAACACCGCGTACAACGGATATCCAGGCTACGCTGGTTATCCCGGGTATGCCGAGTATCCCGGATACAGCAACTGTCCCGCTCCTGCCGCCTACGGATACGCCGAGCCTGGTTATGGCCAATCCGGTTACGGCGAGGGCCGGCCTGCGCTGATGGCGTATCGCAGTCGCCTGCTCGCTCAGAAGGCCAGCCTCGAGCAGCAACTCAACTCGGGGTACAACTTCCTCGAGTATCCATACCTGCATGAGCAGCTCTCAGACGTGAACAAAAAACTGGGCAACGTGAATTCGAAAATGGGAATTGTTGGCGGTGGCGGGTATGCGATGGGGCAGGGCGGCTACGGGAACGAAGGCTATCAGCAGGCGAGCCCGCTCGCGGCGCTGACTGGCCTCGGCGGCAACCGTGGCTACAACGGATACGGCGGTTACAACGGGAACAATGGTTACAACGGCTACGGAGCCAACCCGTACTACGGACAGCAGGGTGGTCTCGCACAAGCAATTCCGATGCTCGGCAACCTCATCCACTAAGCTCGAAAGCAACCCGGAGACTTAAGGCGTGCGCCAGCGCCTGAGCTCCGGTCCGGCGCCCGGCTCCCTCCCAGCCGGGCGCTTTCTTTTTGGCATGGCCTCTCGATTACGCCGACTTGCGCCAGGCGTCGCCCAGGCGCTCGATCGCGCGCAGCACGTTTGCGCGGCGCTCTTCGGGCGCTTTCGCAAACGAGGAGAACTGGAGCGCGCTGGCGGTGATTCCCGCGCGTTCATAGTCTCTGAGACGACGTGCGCACTTCTCTGGCGTACCGAAGACAAAAATCTTCTCGACCATCCCGTCGGGAATCGATTCGAGCGCCTTCTTGCGATCGCCTGCCGCCCACGCGTCGAACGCGATACCGGCTTCTTTTTCGTAACCGATCTCCTTGAAGAACTTGTTGTACTGCGGAACGGTAACGTACGCGGTCAGCGCGCGCCGGAACATCGCGCGCACCGTAGCTTCGTCTTCATCGACAGCGCAGATGATCCTGCATGCGACGTCGAGCTTGGCGGGATCTTTGCCGGCCGCGCGCATCGCGTTGCGCGTTTCGTCGAGCATCGGGGGCAGAGTTTCAGGCGTGATGAAGTTGACGATCACTCCGTCACCGATCTCTCCGGCGATCCGCAGCATCTGCGCGCCTTGTGCGCCGATATAGATCGGCGGCGGATTGTCGAACGGAATATCGAGCCGGAAGCCGTTCATCTTGATCATCTTGCCGGCCATTGTGACTTTCTCGCCGCGAAAAATCGCGCGCAGCGCTTCGACCGTCTCGCGGATCATCGTGACCGGCTTGCGAAACGGCACGTTCATCCAGTTCTCCATGATGTTGGGAGTCGAGATGCCGAGCCCGAGCACGAAGCGCCCGCCGGTCAGGAGTTGTGTCGTGATTGCCGACATCGCGATCAGCGCCGCCGGCCGGCTGAAAACCGGCACGATCGCGCTGCCGAAGCGCATCTTGTCCGAGAGCATCGCGGCGGCGGTAAGCGGCGAGAATGCGTCGGTCGAAAACGATTCGTACGACCACGCCTCGCTGTAACCGCAGCGGTCGGCGGCGCCAACCAGGTCCCTGAAGTGGGTATTCGAAAACGGGTCGAACGGGATCGTGATTCCAAGCTTCATCATGATGAGTATTTCTCCAGCGCCTCGAATCTAGCGCAGGCCGGGTCCGATCTGAAACCAATAAACGATCGTTTAATCAAACTGCGCGAGGCGCGCCGGCCGCTTGGTCCGATGCGCAGCGGTTCAACACCTCGGCCAGATGCATCGGGCGGCGGCCGGGGCATAGATGGCGAATCTGCGTGCGGCACGAAAAGCCGTCGGCGATGATGATCGCCGCATCAGGGCTCTTGCGAATCGCCGGGGCGAGCACGCGCTCTCCAGCCGCATGCGATACGGAATAATGCTCAGCGCTGTAGCCGAACGCGCCGGCCATCCCGCAGCATCCGGCATCGAGGACCTCGA
>JBAPSR010000150.1:0-3138 GCA_049281755.1 Binataceae bacterium (SeqCode) | reverse complement strand
TGACAGCAAACCGCGTCGCGGATCATCTGCTTCAACTCGTCGAGCGTGTCGGCCTCGGTGAAAAGTGGATGACCGAGTGCGCGGGCTTCGTATCCGCCCTCGGCGGATTCTTCGATGGTAAAAATTATTTCGGTTTCCGTCATCCTGCTTCCACCTTGACGCCGCTACTTCCCGACTATAATGCCACAGATCTCCGCGCGACTTAATGGGCGGTGCGGGAGTGGCCGTTTTGGGTGGCTAGGTCTTCGGCCAGGGCGGCGAGCGGTTTTAGCTTGCGCGGGAAGAGCCACGCGGCCAGCAGGGCGAGCGCGGTCAGGAGGAAGCACAGCTCGGCGAAGAGGTCGCCTGCGATCGTGTAGAAGGTGCGGACCGGACGCCACTCGACGAGGCCGATCTCGGTGCCGCGCTCGAAGATCGGTGTGCGCTCGGTGATCTCGCCGCTCGGCTTGATTACCGCGGTGATTCCCGTGTTCGCCGCGCGGATCATCGGCACCTTGGTCTCGGCCGAGCGCATCGCCGCCATCGCGAGCGTCTGGTACGGCGCTGAGCTTTTTCCGTACCACGCGTCGTTGGTGATATTGACCAGAACGTTGGCCCCAGCCTTGACTTCGCGCCGGGTGAGATCGGGAAAGATACTCTCGTAGCAAATCAGCACGCCGAGCTTCGCATTACCGAGCGGGAACAGCGTCTGCTCGGTTCCCGCGAACATCGAATCGAGACCGGGAACGACGCGACGGACGATAAATCCCAGGATCGGGCGAAACGGCACGTACTCGCCAAACGGCACGAGCTGCATCTTGTCGTAATGGGCGACGACCTCGCCCTTGGCGGAAACCAGGTAGGCGCGATTGTAGAATCCCAGGCGGCCATCGCGCTCCGCCAGCGCCGGTGCGCCAAACAAAATCGGAACGCCGGTCGTGCGCGCAAGCGCGAGCAGCGCGGTGCGATACGCGTCGTCAGAGGCGAACTCGCTCGGATAGCGATCGTCAGGTTGAAAGTAAAACGCGGCGGCCGCTTCGGGCCACACGATCAGGTCGGCGCCGTGTTTTGCAATCGCGGTGGTTTCATCCTGATAGATCTTGAAGCTCTGCGGCAGGAAACTCGGATCCCACTTGAGCGACTGCGGAATATCCGCCTGGACCATCGCGGCCCGGATCGTTCCCGCGGGCCGCTCGCTTCGAAGATCGGCAAGCCGCCACGCGCCGAATCCCAGCACCGCGATCATCAATCCGGTCAGCGCCGAGAGGCTGAGCGCCTGCGCGCGTGCTCCGCCGCGCCGCAGCAGGACGAGATAGACCACGGCGTTGAACAACACGATCAGCGCCGAGATGCCGTACACGCCGGTAAACTCGGCGAACTGGATCAGCTCGAGATGCTGATAGGCGGTGTAGCCGAGCAGGTTCCAGGGAAAGCCGATCGGAAAATAGGTGCGCAGCAATTCGACCGCCGCCCACGCTATCGGCATCGTGATGACGATCGAAATGCGCAGGCGCCGCGAGACCGCCGCGCCGATCCAGATCGCAAAGCCGCTGAACAGCGCCATCACCGCCGCCAGCAGCAGCATCGGCAGCAGCGCGAATTCGATTCGCACGTCGGCGAAGTCGTGCAGCGGCACCACGATCCAGTACATCGAGGTTGCAAAGCTCGCGAAGCCGGCCAGGAACGCCCATCCGAAGACCCGGCCGAGCGATTCGCCCTCGATCGCGTAGAACAGCGGCACCAACGCCACCCACGCGAGCAGGGAGAAATCGAATTTCGGAAACGCCATGCCCAGCGCGAGGCCGCTTGCGACGCATAGCGCGAATCGGTTGAGGAAGTTCGATGACATCATGGGCCAAACAATTCGCTAAGCGGTATTACTCCTGCGCATGGCGGACGTCCGCCGAAGTGGTCGTAGATCGTATCCACGTCGCGCCAGTTTTCAACCAGCGCCGCCGAGGTTCGCGGATCGAGCGGCAGATCGCCGGGCACGCGCCATTCGCGTTCGTGCGTCCAATCGACTTGAGGATTGCGCTCGAGCTCGATACTCACGAGGCGCCAATGCTCGCGCGGCGCGACGATCTCCTTCGCCTCGCGCCAGGGTAGATAAATCACCGGCCGCGCGCCGCGGGCGAAAGCGTAGCGCCGATCGATCGCGATTCCGTACGGTTCATAGCGCCGCCGATTCTTGCGCACCAGAATCGCGCGGAGATCGGAAAGCGCGGCGTCGAACAGGCATACCGCGGATACGCCGCCGCGGACCATCCGGCGTCCGCCGCGAATCGTCTGATGCTCGAGGATCGCGATCAGATTATCAATCGCGGTGCTGGCCTTCGACGCACGAGTGAAATGCGTCAGCATCGCGGCGGCCTTCAGATCGCGCGCGCTACGTTTCATCGCCGAGCGCTCCGCCTGCGCGAGGCCGCGAGCGCCGCCGCAATCTCGCGCTCGCGCGCGAACATCCGCCGCGCGTCGATTGCTGAGCGCTCGTGGTCGTAGCCGATAAGATGCAGAACGCCGTGGATGAGCAGGGCGCGCAGACGCTCGCGCGCGGTGACGCCCTGAGTACGGGCCTGCGCCAGCGCGGTGTCGAGCGAGATCACGACGTCGCCGAGGATCGTCGCCGGATCGTCGATCAGCGCGGCCGGATCGGGCGGCGGCGCGCCCGCCTTTTCCACCTGCGAGAATGAGAGCACGTCGGTTGGCTGGTCTTTGCCGCGGTACTCGCGGTTGAGCGCGCGGATCGCGTCGTTATCGACAATCGCGACTGACAGTTCGCAGCGCGCAAGCCCGATCGCGCGCAGAGTCCGCGCCGCATCGGATCGTATCGCACTCGCGTAACGGCCGGCGCGCGCCGTATCGGCTCGGAACCCGACCGTCACTTACGCACTAGCTCCGCGATCGATCGTCGTCGCCCGGATGGGAGGTCGCGCCGTCGGCGTTGAAGGACTCGTAGGCGAGAATCACGGCGGAGACCAGTCGATGGCGCACCACGTCGCGGTCGGTGAAGTGGACGAACTTGATTCCCGGAGTATCGGCCAGCACGGTGCGCGCTTCCTTTAGTCCCGAGAGCTTGCCGCTGGGCAGATCGATCTGCGTCACGTCGCCGGTGATCACCGCCTTGGAGTTGTAGCCGAGCCGCGTCAGGAACATCTTCAT
>JBAPSR010000149.1:0-11449 GCA_049281755.1 Binataceae bacterium (SeqCode) | reverse complement strand
GCCGTCGCTTCTGAAATACCCTCTCCCTCCGCCGGGAGAGGGCGCCGCGGCGCGATGCTTGCGATCTTTTTCGCAAGCATCGTGCCGCGTGGGTGAGGGTGCTGCTCTGGTCTTTTAATCGCGCTGCGCTCCGCGCCGCGCTGAATAAGGTCCCTCACCTTGCCTCTCCTCTTTCAGGGCGAGGGATCAGGCAGGCGGCGAGGACTCCCGATCCTCATCTCACATGCTCCCAGGCGTGATAGGAACTGCGGACCAGCGGGCCCGACTCGACGTGCCGAAAACCCATCGCGCGGGCCTCGCTCCCGATCTCCGCGAACTCCGGCGGCGGAACGTAGCGGACCACCGCCAGATGCTCTGGTGACGGGCGCAGATACTGCCCGATAGTCACGATGTCGCACTCGACGCTGCGCAGATCGCGCATCACGCTCATCAGCTCGCCGCGCTCTTCGCCCAGCCCGAGCATCACTCCGGCCTTGGTCAAAACTTCGCGGCCAAGCGCGCGCGAGGTCTTCTTCGCATGCTTCAGCACCGCGAGCGAGCGCGTGTAATTCCCGCCCGGCCGAACGCTGCGGTAGAGGCTCGGCACGGTCTCGATATTGTGGTTGTAGATATCGATCGGCGAGCGCACTACCGTCTCGACGCTTCCAAAATCGCCCTGAAAGTCCGGCACCAGCACCTCGACTCGCGCCGCGGGAAGCTCCTGCTTTATCGCACGTGCGGTCGCGGCAAAATGCGCGGCGCCGCCGTCGGGCAGATCGTCGCGATCGACCGACGTCACCACGACGTGTTGCAACCCCAGGCGCGCGACCGCCTGCGCGATCCTGCCCGGCTCTTCGGGATCCAAAGGGCGCACCTTGCCGTGCGCGACTGCACAGTAGGGGCAGTTGCGCGTGCATACGTCGCCCATCAGCATGAAGGTCGCGGTGCGATGCGAAAAGCATTCCCCGATATTCGGGCAGCATGCTTCCTGGCAGACGCTGTGCAGCTTCAGTTCCGACAGAATCGATTTGGTGCGCAGGTACTCGGCCGAAGCCGGCGCACGCACCTTGATCCAGTCGGGATGTTTGCGTTCGGAGGTCACTCGATCCGATCCTCAGCCATCACCTGCGGCGGGTCAACGAGTGTCCATATCGCCGACGCGCCGATCGATTCCGCCGAATCGTATTCGAACGTCTCGCGAAAGCATTCGACAAGAATCTTCGAGAACTGAGCGACGCTGATATCGGGTCGGCCCAGGCGAGCAATCGAAGTCATCTCGCACCCTTCGATTCCGCACGGAACGATCGATTCAAAATACGAAAGATCGGCGCACACGTTCAGCGCCAGGCCGTGATAGGTCACCCAGCGACGGATGCCCACGCCGATCGATGCGATTTTCCGTGTACCGTTCCATACTCCGGTAAGACCGCTGCGGGCGTGCGCTTCGATCCCGCAGCGCGCGAGCGCCGCGATCATCGCCGCCTCGAGCGCGCGCAGATATTTCGCCACGTCGCGTGATTTTCCTTCGAGTTTAAGGATCGGATAGGCGACGATCTGGCCGGGTCCGTGATAGGTCACTTGCCCGCCGCGCGAAACCCGGACGACCGGAACCTCGGGACGCGGCGCGACGATAAATTTCTCGTTGGCGGCGCGCCCGAGCGTATAGACATGCGGATGCTCGAGCAGCACGAGAGTGTCGCCGATCGCGCCGGAGAGCCGCGCCTGCACCATCGCGGCTTGCAGAGCGAGCGCGCTGCGATAGTCCACGACCCCAAGCTCCGCAACCGCGAGATTTCGATGCTCCAGATTCATCGCATTTAAAAGTTGATCGATTCGCCGTCGGCCGCGAGCGCCGCTTCCATGATCGCTTCAGACATCGACGGATGCGGATGCGCCATCTTGCCGAATTCTTCGGTGGTGGCTTCGAGCGTCTTTCCGAGCACCACTTCCGCGATCATGTCGGTCGCGCCGTGGCCGATTATCTGGCAGCCAATCACCTCGCCATATTTCTTCTCGGCGACTATCTTGGCGAAGCCTTCGGTGTGGCCAATCGCGACCGCCTTGCCGAGCGCGCGAAACGGAAACTTTCCAACTTTGACGTCGATCCCGCGCGCACGCGCGTCTGCTTCGCTGAGTCCGACCGTCGCAACCTCGGGCTCGCAGTAGATACATCCGGCGATCGAGAGCAGGTCGAAGCCTGGCTCGCGCACGCCCGCCATGATCTCGACCGCCGCGGTTCCTTCGGCCGAGGCTTTGTGCGCGAGCAGCGGAGGGCGAATCACGTCGCCGATCGCATAGATCGTCGGCGCGGTGGTCCGAAACGAATCGTCCACCTTGATAAAACCTCCGCGCTCGAGTTCGACGCCCGCCTTGTCGAGCCCGATACTGGCGCTAAGCGGTGTGCGTCCGACCGCGACCAACACCGCTTCCGCCTCGACCGATTTCGCCGCGCCGGCCGCGTCGAGCGTCACGTTCCACGCGCCGCCGTTTTTCGCCATCGACTTGAAGCCGTGCCCGAGCATCACCTCGACCTTGCGCTTGATGAAGGATTTGCGCAGCTCCTCGGCGATCTCGGCATCGAAGCCTGGGAGCATCTGCTTTTCCAGCTCGACGATTGTCACCGCGGTTCCGAAAGCCTGATAGAAATATCCGAACTCCAGGCCGATCGCGCCCGCGCCGATAATCACGATGCTCTTGGGCAGCAGGTCATGCACCAGCGCTTCCTTGCTGGTCATCACGCCGTCGCCGATTTTCATTCCCGGGAACAGCCGCTCGTTCGAACCCGCGGCGAGCAGGATTTTATCCGCTTCGAGCGACGCGGCCGGTGGCGCGGGCTTGTCCGCGGTTTGCGTCAGCGCGACGGTGTTCGGTCCGGCGACGGCGGCGTTCGCCTCGAATAAATCGATGTTGTTTTTCTTGAATAGAAAGCGGACGCCGCGCGAGAGCTTGTCGGCGGCCGCGCGCGAGCGCGCGATCACTTTTTTGAAATCTACGTTCACCGTGCCAACTTCGATTCCATGTTCCTTCGCCGCGCCGCGAATCGTCTCCATCGCTTCAGCAGAATTGAGCAGCGCCTTCGACGGGATACATCCCCAGTTCAGGCACACGCCGCCGGGCCGATCGCGTTCGATAACCGCGACCTTCATTTTGAGCTGGCTGGCGCGAATCGCCGCGACGTAGCCGCCCGGGCCGGAGCCGATAACGATCAGGTCATAACGTGTATTGGCCAAGATGAAGTCCTTTACAGCGCGTGCTCAAACGAGCCGCACCGCAATATCCACGATATCACTTGCGCGCGCGGCAGTGGCGATATCGATCGGCGATCGCAGGGACCGGAAGGCGCAACGATAGATGCTTGCGGCGATTTCCGCTTCGGCGCCGGGGAGTCCATCACTTGCGATTATCGCGCGCCCGGTCCTGCCGATCGATGCGGCGACGGTTGCGGTGTCGAGCGGAGCGAGCGCGCAAAGATCGATTATCCCGGCGCTGATTCCCCGACCTTCGAGAATGGCGGCGGCCGCCTTCGATTCTTCCACCGCGTGCGAATACGCAACGATCGTGAGCGCGGCTCCGTCGCGAATAATTCGCGCGCCTTCGAGCGGCGCCACGTAGTCAGGATCGCCCGGCACTTCGCCGTTTAAGTCGTAGAGCAAGCGATGCTCCAGCACGATCACCGGGCCGCCATGTCGAACTGCCGCTTTGAGCATCCCCTTGGCGTCGGCTGGCGATGCCGGTGTGATCACCCGAACGGCAGGATTGCCGCCCGGAATCGACTCGAATGCTGCGTCATTACCGAGCGGCGCGCGAATCACGATTGGCAGCGTGCGATAGTTCCGTAGCTGGCCGGCCGCCGCGAGTGCGAGCGTGCCGGTTCTCATCTCGACCACCGGCACGAGCCCGCCGATCGCGGCTCCGATCGCGACCGACGCCATCGACGCGTCAGAGCGCGGCGTGTCGCGAATTCTGCGCTCGCCGAACCGGGAGAGCATCCCGGCGGTGACCCCAAATTCGCCGCCGCCGTATCCGATTCCCTCGCCGAGGAGAAATACGCGCTGGTCGCGCGCGAGTTCTTCGCGCAGCGCATCGGCGATCGCCGCGCGGTAGGTGATTAGCGGCATGGCGGAAGGCTGTTGGCGAAGGCGCCCGCCTCCGCGAGGACGCGCTCTATGTCCAAATCGATCTGATCGAGGCGCGCCGCCGCGCCGGCCGCTTGATCGATCATTCGCCGCCGCGTCGTCGCGATCGGATCGCGCTCGAGCGCGATTCGATCTCCAGGCGAGCTGATTGGCCTGTAGGTGACCGCTTCGACCAGCGAAGGTCCTTCGCCCGCCCGCGCTCGCTCGAGCGCTTCAGCTACAGCGGCGTGAACCTCCAGCACTTCCATCCCGTCCACGCGCGTTCCGGGCATCTTATAGGCTGCGGCGAGCCGGTAGAGTTCCTCCTGGCAGACGGCGTTGTCGGTCATCGTGCCCATCGCAGAAAAATTGTTCTCGCATACAAAGACGACCGGCAGGCTCCATAGGGATGCGAGATTCAGCGCCTCGTGAAACGCGCCCTGCGAGAGAATTTCGTCGCCGAACATGCAGCAGACGGCGTGGCGCGCTTCCTGGCACGCGATCGACAGGCCGATTCCGGTTGCTAGCGCGAGCGCGTCTGGCGCGCCGGCGGCGAAACGCGAATTCGCATCGACCTCAGCAATCGCGTCGCGCGAGATTTTGCCGCTCCGATATGCGATCGCGATCTTCGCGTCCGCGCCGGCGGCGATACGATGACCATGCTCGCGATAGGCGCTCACCAGGTAGTCGCCCTTGCCGAGAGCGAGTATCGCGCCGGCGGAGGTTGCCTCCTCGCCCCGGTAGACTGTCGCGTGCGCGGAGTCGCTCCAGCCGAAATCGGCGGCGCGTTCGTCGAACCGCCGCGTCAGCCGCATCGCGCGGTAAAGATCGAAAGCTCGCTCAGCGGAAATGGCGCGCGGCTTCGGTTCGGATTTTTCTGCGTCCTTTTTGGTTTCCATCGTCCGCGCGGTTGTCGAAGTTATCAGAGATCCACGCTAGACCAATCGCCGCGGTCGTGAAACGACCCGCGCCGGAACCGGCGGCGGCTAGTGGAGCGGCGAAATAGTAGAAGAGCGGGGCGCGCCCGGGGTGGCGACGGGAATTGGCACTGGGCGAAGCCGATCGGCGTAGAGAATTGCGTGCTGAAAGTCCGCGCGACCAGCAAGATTGTCCACCGCGCGGCTGAGCGCCTGATCCAGGCCTGCGGCGCGGTTGTCGCCGATAGGATCCTGATCGTTGCGTCCGCCTTCGCCGGAGACGGCCTGATAAAACGTCACCGCGCCGTCGCGCGCGACCACCTGCGCGTTCATCACCAGCGTCGCGTGCGCATCGCCCGCGCGCCAGTTGGGCTGAAAGGTCGAGTAAAGCTGCGAGAGCTCCAGGTTCACGATGACCGGAGCATCCGCGGCCACGGTGAACCCGCGCGCCGTGAGCGCCTGTTCCATCGACTTTTGCAGCACATAGTCAACGTCGTTTTTGATCGTGATCTGGGCCGACTCCTGTTCGACGCTGTCGAGCGTCTGGCCGACATCGATCTTGTCGCTGCGCAGGTCGCGGACATTGACCCGCACCGCAACGCGATGAGCCCCCGCGACCTGGCTGTAAACCGGCGACGGCAGGTATTCGATTTCGACTCGCGACGGATAGACGCTCGAGCATCCTTGCGCGAGCGCCGTAAGCGTCGCGATCAGAATCGCGCCGATGAGCGCAGCGTTGACAGACGCGCGTGAAGCTCGTTTTGGTCGCTGCGGCACGGATGGGTTGCTAACACGCGCCCTGCGCGCAAGGCAATCGAAGGCGCGCAAATCGCTCAATCCGCCAGCAACAGCTTCATCTGCGCCGCCATCGCGACTGGCGAGAACGAGCGGCGATGAATCGGCGACGGCCCGAGGCGCCGCACCGCCTCGATATGCTCGGCCGTGCAATATCCCTTGTGCTGCGCCAGTCCGTAACCCGGGAAGCGCGCGTCAAATTCGACCATCATGCGGTCGCGCGTGACCTTGGCGATTATCGACGCGGCCGCGATACAGAAGCTCTTGCGATCGCCGCCTACTATATGGGTCTGCGGAAGACCGAGCCCGGGGATGTCGCGGCCATCCACCAGCACGTGCTCGGGTGTGCGTCCGAGCGCGGCGACCGCGCGGCGGCTCGCGCTCATCGTCGCCCAGAAGATATTGAGCCGATCGACTTCTTCGACCTCGGCGATTCCGATCCCGACTGCGAGCGCGCCTGAGCGAATCGGCTCGAACAGCGCTTCGCGTTTTTCCGGCAGGAGCTGCTTGGAGTCGTGCACGCCCTTGATAAATTTCTCCGGCGCGAAAATCACGGCGGCGGCCACCACCGGGCCCGCCATCGGTCCGACTCCGGCTTCATCGACGCCCGCGACTTCGGTGCATCCGCTCACCCACAAGCGGCGCTCATAACGAAGGTCGGGGCGCTTGGACATTGCGTTACGCGAGCCTCTTGAGGCGCGCCTTGCGGACGGTTTCGGCGATGCCGTCGGGGTCGGTGACGTCGAGCAGACGGATCGCGAAGTCGGCGCTTGCGGCCGACGCGATAGTCACGTCGCCCAACCCGAGCATCCGCTGCATCACGCGCTTGGAGACTTCGACCGAGCGGATATCGGCGAGTTCCATCTCACGCCGCGAGGTCGCAATAATTCCGCGCTGTTCGAAAATTCGATCGGAAGTGACGGTCCAGCTCTGACGCCGCCGCTGGATCATCGCGTTGGCAATGGAAATCACGCCCAATCCCATCAGCACGAATCCGGCCGGCCACATCTTCGGGTTTTTCTGGAAGGTTTCTCCCAGCACGATCGCGCCGAAGATGATTAACACTCCTCCGACGACCATCGTGTTCGCGTAGCGCCACATCGAGGGATGGATCTTCGCGAGCATGTACTCGCGCACCGCGGCCGGCTTGGGCGCGAACATCCGCGTGCCGCAGCGCGAACAGAATTGCGCTCCTTGCGGGCAATCATTTCCGCACTGGGGACACCGCATCGCGCCGCGCTTCCACCTCCCGCCCTGGTCGGGATTATAGGCAAACCGAACCCAACCACCAAGGCACCACGCGGCCACTAAGACACGAAGGCACCAGGAAGAAAAGTCTTTCTTTGTGTCCTCGTGTCTTTGTGGCCGCGTGGTGTCTTGGTGGGATTGGATTTGCGCTTTCCGCGCGGGCGCGAGGCATGGTAATCCTCGACTCATGAAATTCGGTCTATTCGGAATCAACAATGGTCCCTGTGCAACCCCTAAAACCGCGGCCGCGGTGGCGCGCGCGGCCGAACAGGCCGGATTTGAAAGTCTGTGGACGGGAGAGCACGTGATCGTTCCCGATCCGCAAGTCCCGCCTTCGCCGGTGGCGCCCGACTACCCGATGCTCGATCCGGCAATCGCGCTTGCGTATGCCGCCGCTCACACCGAAAAGATTCGTCTCGGCACCGGGATAATCATTTTGCCGCAGCGCAACCCGGTCGTGCTGGCCAAGGAGCTTGCGACCACCGACGTGCTCTCGAACGGACGGCTGATTTTCGGAATCGGAGTCGGTTATCTGAAACCGGAGTTCGACGCGATTGGCGCCCCGTTCGATCACAAGGGCGCGCGCAGCGAGGAATATCTGGCCGCGATGATCGCGCTATGGTCCCAGGCCAAGCCGGAGTTCAACGGGCGCTGGGTGAAGTTCAAGGGCGTCAACACGATGCCGCGGCCGGTTCAGAAACCGCATCCGGAGATCGTCTTCGGCGGACACTCAGCCGAGGCGTTCAGCCGCGCCGCGCGCCTGGCGAAAGGATGGTACGGGTTCGCACTCGACCTCGAGGGCGCCAAGAAGTGCATCGCGGGCGTCAAGGAAGCCTGCGTCAAAGCGAAGCGCAATTTCTCTGAGATCGAGATCAGCGTGACTCCGCGTGGAGCGGTCGATCTTGATGCAGCCCGCCGCTTCGCCGAAGCCGGCGTCCATCGGCTGATTCTGCTCCAACGCGGCGCCGACGAGGCCTCGATCCTCAGCCAGGTGCGCGAGGTCGGGCGAGATCTGATCGGCAAAGTCTAGGCGCGAATGCCGCGTAGCCGGCGCCAAGGCGTCAAGCAAACACCAACGCACCAAGCACCCAAAGGACACGAGAGCCAAAGAAAGAAAAAATTCTTCTTTGTGCCTTCGAGTCTTAGTGGCCGCGTGGTGTCTTGGCGTTGAGTTCAGTGGCCGACCCATTCCATCTTACGGGGTTCCAGGTAATCGGGCCGGATCATCCCCATGTTGATGTACCAGCCTTCTGGCTCCTTGGCGTCGCGGCCGGGCGTATAGGAGACGGAAGCAAAGCCGGTGTTGACGTCTTCATCGACCATCGCGGTTTGGAAAATCCGCTTGAAGGGATAAATAGCTACCTTGGCGTCGATCGCCGATCGATCCCGGTATGCCGTGAACAGCGCCAGCGTTTTCCACAACGCTCCGTCCTTGCTGTATTGATCCGATGCGGTGATGAACCATCCTTCCGAATCGATGTAGAGGATGCGCTTGGGAATACTCAGACCGCTGGTGCCGATCTCCTGATGCCATGACGGCGGCTTCTCGCTCGCCTCGACGATATATACCTGGCGCATTTCCCAGTTCTCCGGACATACGGTGCGGCTGTTGTCGAACTCGCAAGCCTGCGCCGGAAGGTTCGCGGCGTGCACGACTGCAAGCATCGGTTTGATGCCGAGCAGGCGGTAGTTGAAATCTTCGATCTTCGCGGCAAACCCGAAGTAGGAGTCCGGATCGATCAGATTTGCATTGTTCGCGTCGGATTGCGTATCCGCCCGGCTGCGGATAACGCGCCGCGCGTTTGGGATGTACAACCAGATGTTGTCTTCGAGGGTCGGGAGCTTGTACCGGTAGCGCATGTACCCAAATCCGCGCAGCGCGGCAGGTTCGAGAACCGAAAAAGCGCCGAACCGATAGCGGATGCCCGTAGCGGCCGCGTCGGGGTCGGTCGGAATCGGCTGTACCTCCGTGCGCCCAATATTGCAGTAGCTGGAGACGTGCGCGGTCGTGATGTGGATCACGGGTTGCCCAGGAACTACATCCTGCGCCCGATGGCTTATGGTTTCGACATTGCGGATATCCAGGTCATCGGTGGCGATCGGCTTGTAACTGAAATTCCACATCACCTTCGGCGCGATCCGCGGGTCGTTCGGATCGAGCAGCGGAAACGGCAGTCCCGCGACGTAGTTTTCGAGAAAGCCCTGGTCGCTCAACCGCACCTGCGGCGCATATTTTTCGGTCGCGCTCTGGTAGGGGGGAGGCCATGCGAGACGTTCGGTCGGTACGATCGTCATTCGCATTCCCTGTTTAACCAGGACCAGGTTCCCGGGACTGACCAGATCCGCCACGGCCGACGCCGTGTCGGGCGTGATGATGTCGCCGGGTTTGACCGCGGCGGCATCTGCCGCGAGCGGAGAGACCGCGGAAATCAGGACGGTCAGCGCAAGCACTACGAGGCATTGCATGATCGACCTCCACTGAGCAGCACAAGGAGACGCTCGTTACTCCCGCGCCAACTGTGCCGCGGCAGGTCAACAGAATACACAGCAGTAGAGATGCGACAAGCGGCTCTCGCCCCGGTTGCCGGCGAATCTCAACGCCGCTGCATTCCTCTCCATGCCCTTGGGCTGCCAACGATACGGTACGTATCGTCATGGTGGTCCGACGGCGCGAGGCCAGATGCGGTCAGGACGATGGAACGGTTGCTTTAGCCGCTTCCTCTGCGCTTCGGACTGCCAATTTATCGTCATCGCGGCAAAATCCTAACGTGCGCGGAATTAAATATTCGTGCAGAGCGATTCTATTTTCGCTCGAGCGAGACGCAAAACCTCCGGCACGGCGCTTGCGATGACAGAAAGTCAACTCGGCGACGACGAACAAGCGCAGCAAAGGAGGGCAAGCGGAAAATGATGAAGAACGACAGCAGCCACGTGTTGACGGTGAAGGAACTCTCAGACTACCTGAAGGTTCACCCGTCCACGATCTACCGCCAGCTCAAACGCGGCAAATTGCCGGCGTTCAAGGTCGGCAGTGACTGGCGGTTTAATATCGAATCGATCGACAGATGGCGTCTGGAGCAGGACGCGTTCCGCAGCGCGTCGATCTAGTTTTCGGGGAAAGAGGGGCAACGGCAAGAAGCCTCCTGGCAGCGCGTTGGAAGGCTAATCAACCCTGCCAGGGGGCGTCAGCCTGCCGGCTCGGCGACGCGAAGAAAATCGAACGCGAGCCATCCGCGCAGCGGATCGACGCGGCTCACCTGCACCATGATTGAAGTATCGTCGGCGAGCTCGGGCGCGCCGCGCAGGGTTCCGCGCACGACGTAGTCGGCCAGCTCTGCGCCGGCGCCGTCGCGAGTCGCGCTCGCGAGCAAGGGAATATCGGCCGCATTACGCTCGAGGTAGCGCAGAGTCCAGTAGCGTTTGGCGCGGCGTTCGAGTTCGCGGCCCGAGGTCTCGGCGTTTTCGGCTCCGGCCAGCACGGTCAGCAATTCTTCGACGCTATAGGCCTGCGCGCCGGGATTGGATAGTGCGGCGAGCAGTTGGCGCTGCAGCACCAGGTCCGCGTAGCGCCGAATCGGCGAGCTCAACTGCGCGTAATAGTCGAGTCCGATTCCGGAGTGGAACTCCGGATACATCGAGAGCCGCGGCCGCTGCATCGCCGCGTCGCCGCGCATGTCGGGCTGCACCCGGTAGATAATCGGAATCCGGTTTTCGGCCGCGAAGCGCGCCGCCACAAAATTGCTCAGCACCATGAATTCCGCCACCAGCATCCGGCTCGGCGAATTCGAATCGAGCAGGAAGATCTCGATCTCGTCTTCGCGCACCCGGACCTTGGCCTCGCGCCGATGCATCAGCATCGCACCTGCCGTGCGGCGCCGCTCGCGCAGGCGCTCCGCCGCGTCAGCGAGCATCGCGAGGGTAGTAGCCGCGGGATCGCCCACAGGCACGCCCGCAAGAATCCGGTCCGCCTCCACGTAATCGAGCCGGCGTGAAACCGCGATTCGTGAAGGATAGATCGACGCGGCCAGCACCTCGCCCGCCGGCGAGATTGTCACGTCGGTGGTCAGTACCGGACGCTGGCTGCCTGCAATCAGGCTCGCGGCCTCGCACGAGACCGCGTCGGGCAGCATCCGGATGGTGGCCTCGGGAAGATAGACGGTGGTAGCGCGCGCGGCCGCCTCGATATCCATCGCGCCGCCTTTGGTCACGAAGTCTGCTACCAGCGCGATATGGACCCGCACCCGCAGCGAACCGTCGGGCAGCGCTTCGCAGGCCAATGCGTCGTCCACTTCGACCGTATCTTCATCATCGATCGTTATGGTGTATCCGCTATCGGCAAACGGACGCGCCGGCGGCGCGGCTGCCGCGGCTTCGGCGCGTGCGGCGGCGCTGAAC
>JBAPSR010000148.1:0-3172 GCA_049281755.1 Binataceae bacterium (SeqCode) | reverse complement strand
AGCCGGGCCTCACCGAGACCCTCGGATGGGTTGACGGATGGGCCACCAAACCAAGCGCCTACGCAGTCGCGGCACGAAATGCCAACGACATCGCAGCGGCGGTAAACTTCGCCCGCGAAAATAACTTACGCCTGGTGGTCAAAGGCGGCGGCCACAGCTACCAAGGCACCTCGAACGCGCCCGATTCTCTTCTGATTTGGACCCGGCACATGAAAGATATCGAGATGCATCCGGCATTCGTTCCGCAAGGATGCGAGCAAACCATGCAGCCGCAACCGGCTGTGACCCTCGGCGCTGGAGTTATCGACATCCAGGCATACGAGGCGGTTACGACCAAGAGTGGGAGGTACGTTCAGGGAGGTGGGTGCCTGACCGTAGGTCTGGCCGGCCTGGTTCAAGGTGGCGGCTTTGGCAGTTTCTCGAAGCACTATGGTTCAGCCTCGGGGAATCTGCTCGAAGCCGAAGTAGTCACTGCCGACGGCCAGGTTCGGATAGCTAATGCGTCCACGAATCCCGATCTGTTCTGGGCGCTGAAAGGCGGAGGAGGCGGCAGCTTCGGCGTGGTGAGCAAGCTGACCCTGCGTACCCACGATCTTCCCGACTTCTTCGGCTCCGCCAGCTTCAAAGTCAAAGCCTCGTCGGATGATGCCTATCGGAGCCTGATCCGTCAGTTCGTAAGCTTCTACAAGGAGCATCTCTTCAACGACCATTGGGGAGAGCAGGTACAGTTCAGGCCCGACAATATGCTCGAAATCAACATGGTCTCTCAAGGATTGAGCGCGGAGCAGCCGAAACAGATCTTCCAGCCATTTCTGGACTGGGTGGCGCGTTCACCCAACGCATATTCGCTTGAAGGACGTACGCCTTTCGCGAGCATACCGGCCCGACACTTCTGGGACCCGCAATGGTGGAAAGAGCATTGGCCGGAAGCCGCGTTCCCTCGAAACGGCAGTATCCTGCGCGCACTGCTTGACGATGTCCTGGTAAAAGTGATTCCGCAGCCTATTTTGGACTTCGACCCCCGGCCCGGAGCGGCACCCGAAAACGCATGGTGGAAGGGAAACACGGGCGAGTGCGCCTGGTTCATTTGGGGCTACGAGTCGCTGTGGATACCTGCGTCACTGCTCGAGACTGACTCCCAGCAGCGTTTCGCCGATGGGTTGTTTGCGGCCTCCCGGATTTCCGGCCTGAGCCTGCACTTAAATAAGGGACTCGCCGGAGCGCCGCCCGAGGCTATCGCCTGGGCTAAGGACACCGCGATGAATCCCGCGGTGATGACCTCCTTCGCGCTGGCCATCGTCGCCGACGGCCAGGGTCCCGCATATCCGGGTATTCCCGGACACGAGCCGTCGGTCGCGGAGGGGAGAGAAGCCGCGAAGCGAATTGATCGATGCGTCGATCAACTTCGAACCGTCACCGGGGAAACCGGGGCGTACTGGGCCGAGAGCAATTACTTCGAGAAGGGATGGCAACAAGCATACTGGGGCGGCAACTATTCTCGCCTCGCTGAAATCAAGAAAAAATACGATCCCGACGGGCTGTTCTTCGTCCATAACGGAGTCGGCTCGGAGGCGTGGAGTACGGACGGTTTCACCAAGCTATAGCTTTGACGCGGACAAGCGCCGCATAAGCGTTCGCGAGCACAGGTCTTTCCATGGCTGAAGAAATCGAGAGGACGCAAACCCGGGTATTCATTGTCGGCGGAGGGCCGGTGGGACTGGCGATGGCTCTGCTGCTCGATCGCTTCGGAGTCGATTGCGTCGTGGCCGAAAAAAGTCCCACCACCACCGAGCATCCCAAGTCGCGCGGATGCTCGGCGCGCACGATGGAGTTGTTCCGCCAATGGGGGATCGAAGACGCGCTTCGCGCGCGCGGCCTGCCTGACGGGTCGGACGTTTTCGCCTTCGTCGAAAGCGTAGCGGGAAAGGAATACGGGCGCACGCGGCCCGAGCCCGACCTGGGCCAGACGCCCGCGTGGAAATGCCTGGTGGCGCAGGATGCGGTTGAGGAAGAGATTCTGCGGGTCCTGGAACCCTCGCGCCACGCGCGCGTTCTCTTCTCCACCGAAGCAACCTCGATTTCCGAAACCGGCGACCAAGTGACGATACGCACGCGCTCGCTCAAGTCGGGCGCCGAAGAACAATGGCGCGCCAGGTACGTGATCGCCGCCGACGGCGCAGGCAGCCAGATCCGGCGCGAGACTGGAATCGAGATGGTCGGGCCGGCGACGCTCGCCGTGATGGCCAACGAATACTGGCGCGGCGATCTCTCCACGGTCGCGTCGGTGGGCGGAACTACGGCGTTCTTCATCACGCCGAAAGAGCCGGGCGCGCTATCCTCGACGATCCTCAACACCAACGGGCGCGACCGATGGCTGTCGTTGTTCGCTACCAGCCTTGACGAGCGTGCGAAGCCGCAGGATGACGCCGAACTGATCCAGTTCATCCGGCGACAAACGGGTTCGGCCGATTTCGATGTGAAACTCATCAATCGTTCGACTTGGAGGATGAGCCGGCAAGTCGCCTCCGAGTTCAAACGCGGACGAGTATTTCTGGTTGGCGACGCGGCCCATCGTTTTCCCCCAACTGGAGGATTCGGACTGAACTCCGGGGTTCAGGATGCGCACAATCTGGCGTGGAAGATCGCCTTCGTGCTCGCTGGCGCCGCGTCCGGGCGTCTGCTCGACACCTATAGCGCCGAACGCAAGCCGGTAGCAGAGTCGAACGCCGACTTCAGCCTCGGCAATTCATTTCGCTTTCCCCTGGTGAGCGAAGCGATCCGCTCCGGTAATCCCGACCAGATCGCGTTTCGAATTGATGACGTTGACAACCACCTGCACAGCATCGGCCAGTCACTCGGCTTCGCTTATGAGCACGGCGCGCTGATTCCCGACGGCACCGCCCCGTCGGCGCATGATACGCGCCACTACCGTCCGAATGATCGGCCGGGTTCGCGCTTTCCGCATCTATGGCTCGACCCCGCCCGCCGGCACTCGACGCTCGACTGGTTTGACCTGCGGTTCACTTTGGTCGCCGGTCCGATGGGCGCCGAATGGATCGAAGCCGGCAGGCGCGTTTCCAAAAAGATAAACCTGCCGCTCGACCTTCACATTCTGCCCACGGCGAATCCCGCCGACGGGTTCCTTATGGGGTTGCGCGGCGCCGCGCTGGTG
>JBAPSR010000147.1:0-3894 GCA_049281755.1 Binataceae bacterium (SeqCode) | reverse complement strand
AAGGGGGTCACGATTATCGGCCGCGCCGAGGAGTGCGATATCGGCCTGTTCGGGGACAAATCCGTGCTGGGGCATCACGCGATAATCCGGCAAGAAGGCCGCGCCTACTCCATCAGCCCGACCGGAGGCGGCCAGGTTCTGCTGAATCGCCAGCCCATATCGGGCCGCCAGCCGCTGCGCAGCGGCGACAGGGTTGAGGTTGGCGGCACGCTGTTTCTGTTCCGCGAACGCGCGCAAGTCGCGCAACGTTAACGGTGTCATCCGTGCGACGGGCTCAACCGATCGCCATTGCGGCAACCCTATCCATCGCGGCGGCCCTGGTAGCGGCCGCGCTGGCGCTGCCGGGATGCTCCACGGTCGGGCTTGGTTCGCAAGCGCCGCCGGTCGCATCCACTTCCGTCGAGAAGCTCGAATATTATCAATACCAGGTAAAGGGCTATCAAAACAGTTTTCCGCATCGCTCGATTCTGGTCCTGATGCCGGCCGACAGCCGCGATTTCTCGCAGGCAGGCACGCCCGATCACGCACCGCTCGACGGCAACCCTGCCGTCGGAATTTCACTCGGCCAGAGCGGACAGGTGGTGCAGCGCCTCTACAGCAGCCCGCTGCCCGCGATTATCCAAAAGGCGATCGGAGTCTCCGCAGAGGAGGCCGGGATGACCTCGATGTTGAACCCTGATTCGGCCTACACTCCGGGCAAGCCCGCGACGACCGATTACGTGCTGGTCAGCACGATCACGCGCGGATGGGTGATCAAGCGGCGCGGACCGGACGGCGAATATGGACCGGTGTGGGCAACCTCGGCGGATTTCGCGCTCGCAATTACCGTGTACAAGGCCCCGTTCAGCGTGCCGTTCTGGCAGGGCACGTCATCGTCACTGTACAACGATCCTCCGATCGGCAGCTTCGGATTGGGACCTGAGGACGAAGCTGGGGTTTACGATGACCCCGGAGAAGTGCTGTCGGTCGCGTTGACCCGCGCGGTCGCGGGAATTTTCCAGCATGAAGATCTCCGCACGCTGGTCTCGCAGGATGAGATTCACCCCCGTTAGCCGGCCGAGCCTGAGTATCAAACAAAATCCTTATTCGACGCGGGTTTTTTGCTAGCCTTGAGGTCACTTGCTTCGCGGCCGTGATGGTTTAGCCTGAAGGCAAGACTCAGCAGGCCCGCGTCAAAATCAGGCGCGGCGGGCGACCCAAGACTCAAGGAGAATATTTCGCGATGGCTGCTTCCACCCACGAGACCGTCGCTATCAATCACCTCGCATCGAAGCCCGTCAACCCGCCGTGCGCGATCGTGATATTCGGAGGCGCCGGCGCGCTGTCGCATCGCAAACTATTGCCCGCGCTCTACAATCTGGCGCTCGACGGCGATTTGCCCGAGCATTGCCCGATCGTGGCGTTCTCGATGGAAGATCTAAACGACGAAAGCTACCGCGAGCTCGCTCGCGACGCGATCGAAAAGTTCTCGCGCCGTCCGCTCGAGGCGGCGGCGTGGGCAAAGTTCGGCCCGCGAGTTCATTACGTGCGCGGCCGTTTCACCGAACGCGGTGACTACGACGGATTGCGCGAGCGTCTCGAGGAGATCGATCACGCCTACGCGACCCAGGGCAATCACATCTATTATTTCGCTATTCCGCCGTCGTTCATCGAAAGCTGCGCCGCGATGCTGCATGAAGCCGGGATGATCCGGCCGCCCGACGGCGAACAGCATTTCACCCGCGTCGTGGTCGAGAAGCCGATTGGCTACGACTTGGCCAGTGCGACCGCGATCAACGACCGAATCGCGCTCAACTTCGACGAGAGCCAGATCTTTCGTATCGACCACTACCTCGGCAAGGAAACGGTCGAGAATCTGATGGTGCTGCGGTTCGCCAACGCGATCTTCGAGCCCCTGTGGACCTCACGCTCGGTCGATCATGTCCAACTGACCGTCGCCGAGGATGAAGGCGTGGGCACGCGCGCGCCATACTACGAGCAGGCCGGCGCCCTGCGCGACATGGTGCAGAGCCATATTCTGGGCGTGCTGAGCATTATCGCGATGGAGCCGCCGCGCACCACACGGGCGCGCGCGGTGCGCGACTCGAAACTCGACGTGCTGCGCTCGATTCGCCGCTTCAGCGACGAAGATATAGAAAAATTCGCGGTTCGCGGCCAATATAGCGCCGGTCTGGTCGCCGGAGCCGCGGTCCCCGCCTATCGGCAGGAAGAGAACGTCGCGCCCGAATCCAGAACCGAGACTTTTGTGGCAATGCGCTGCTGGATCGACAACTGGCGTTGGGCTGGCGTTCCGTTCTATATACGCACCGGAAAGCGGATGCCCAAACGTGCCAGCGAGATTGCGATCTACTTCAAAGCCGTGCCTAGAATCCTGTACAACTCAAATCCGCGTGCGCAACTGGCGCCCAATATGTTGACCATCCGGATTCAGCCTGACGAAGGCCTGTCGGTTCATATCATCTCGAAGGTTCCGGGCGCGCAGGTGCGCCTGCAGCAGGTCGCGGTCGATTTCCACTACACGACCACCACCCCCGAAGCCTACGAGACTCTACTGCGCGACGTCATTCACGGCGACCAGACCCTGTTCATGCGCCGCGACGCGGTCGAGGCGTCATGGCGCCTGGTCGATCCGATTATCGCAGCTTGGGCCGAATCGCCTGCCGATCCTCCTTTGTATGCGGCGGGCTCGTGGGGACCGATCGAGGCCGCCCTGATGATGGCGGCCGACGGACGCGCCTGGCGCGCGCTCTAGCGAGCGTACCGGGTGCCAGTTGGGGAGACTGAACCGTATGGGCATCCAGGGAATAACGCTTTCGCATCGGGTCGCGACGCATCACTGTCCGCGATTGCCGAACTCCGACCTGGCGCCGATCCTCGAACAGATCGAGTTCATCGGCAAACGGATTGCACGCGAGCTCGCGCACGCCTCGATCGGCGGCGAGCTCGGCTATACCGGCAAGACGAACGTCCAGGGCGAGCAGACCAAGAAGCTCGACGAATGGACCAACGAGGTCTTCGTCGAGGCATTCGCGCATCGCCGTCCGGTGTGCTGCCTCGCATCCGAAGAGATGGAGGTGGCGCTCCACGATAGCGAGCCGTGCGGAGAGCCGAGCTACGCGCTGCTCTACGATCCGCTCGACGGCTCGTCCAACACCGACGTGAACGGATCGCTCGGGACGATCTTTTCGATTCGCAAACGCGCGCGCGGCCACTCGGGCGAAATCACCGACCTCCTGCGCCCCGGAACCGAGCAGGTCGCCGCGGGCTATCTGCTGTACGGACCCGGCACCCAACTGGTTTTTACGGCCGGAGCGGGCGTAGATATTTTCACGCTGGATCATCGCAGCGGCGAATTCGTGCTGTTTCGCGAGGGGCACAAAATGCCAGCCCGCGGCGGAGCGTACTCGGTCAACCAGGGCAACCTCGGCAAGTTTCATCCGGGCGCGCGCAAGTTCGTCGAGCATCTGACCAGCCGCAAGGATAAATCGTCCTCGTATTCGCTGCGCTACACGGGAGCCTTCGCCGCCGATTTCCATCGATGCCTTCTCGAAGGCGGACTCTATCTTTATCCGGGCGAGGTTACGCCCGACGGAAACACCAAGGGCAAGCTGCGCCTGATGTACGAGCTTGCGCCGATGGCGATGATCGCGGAGCAAGCGGGCGGCAAAGCCTCGAACGGTAGCGCGCGGATTCTCGACGTGATGCCGACGGCGCTCCACGAGCGCCAGCCGATCTATATTGGCAGCGCGGCGGAAGTTGACCTCGCGGAAGAGATGCAGGTCGAAGGCTGACGACCGGCATCCGGACGCGCACAAGTATTTAGGGCCAAGACTCTACTGGCCGGCGATGTCGGCGCGACCAAGACGCTGCTCGCGCTCTATCGGTCGGGAGAAG
>JBAPSR010000146.1:0-2925 GCA_049281755.1 Binataceae bacterium (SeqCode) | reverse complement strand
GCGGCGCGCGCACTGGCGGGAGCCTACGACAGCGTCAACGGCGGGATCGGCGGCGCGCCGAAATTTCCCAATACCTTCGTCTTCTCGCTTTTTCTTCGCGTGTTCAACGGCGAAGGCGACGAAGCGATGGGCGAGATTGTGCGGCACACGCTCAAGAAGATGGCGCGCGGCGGAATCTACGACCAGATCGGCGGTGGATTTCATCGCTACAGCGTGGACGAGCGATGGCTCGTGCCGCACTTCGAGAAAATGCTCTACGATAATGCCCAACTCGCGGTGCTCTACGCTGACGCGGGGCGTGCGCTCAACGAACCCGAGTTCCTGGACGTCTCGCGCGATATTCTCAGCTACGTTCTGCGTGAAATGACGAGCCCCGAAGGCGGATTTTACTCGAGCCAGGACGCGGACAGCGAAGGCGTTGAGGGAAAATTCTTTGTCTGGGAGCCGGAAGAGGTCGAGGACATCCTGGGCGCAGAGTTGATGGAAATAGCCGAGCGATATTTCGATATTAGCGTCGAGGGCAACTTCGAGGGCGAGAATATCCTGCATCGCACGCTCGAGGTCGGCGACGCGGCGCGAATGTTTCACAAGTCGGAGGCTGAAATCGAAGCAGCACTGCGAACGATTCGCGAAAAGCTCTTCGCAGCACGCGAAAAGCGCGTTCATCCGGGCCGCGACGACAAGATTCTGACCGCGTGGAACGCGATGACGATCTCGGCTTTCGCGATTGGCTACCGCGCGCTTCACGAGCCGCGCTTCCTCGAAGCCGCGCAGCGAGCGGCCAACCTGATCATGACAAAGATGTGGGACGGGCGTGCGCTAAAGCGCTCGTACAAGGACGGCGCGGGGCGCTTCAACGCCTATCTGGAAGACTATGCGCTGCTGGCGGGCGCAATGATCGATCTCTACGAAGCCTCGCTCGACGCGCGCTACCTCGAGCATGCGCGCACGCTCGCCGCGGTTATTCTCGAGCGGTTCATCGATCGCGCCAAGGGCGGCTTCTACTTCACTTCCGACGATCACGAGGCGCTCATCACGCGCAGCAAGGCTGCCTTCGACGGCTCAACGCCATCGGGCAACAGCGCGGCGGTAACGGCCCTTCTGCGGCTTTTCGAGTACACCGGCGATGACCGGTACCGAATCGAGGCGGAGCGGGCTCTCAGACTGTTTCGCGAATTTATCGAAAAGCAGCCGTTCGGATTTTCGCACATGCTCGAGGCGGTAGATTTGTATCATCGCGGCGCGACCGAGGTTGTGATCGTAGGCGAACGCGATTCGCCGGAGTTTCGCGAATGGATCGAGCGTTTGGGTTTGCTCTACGTTCCGAACCTCGCGCTTTTCGCCGCCGATCCATCGGGCGCAGCCGTGTCGGGCTTTTTGCCCGAGCAAATTCGCGGGAAGAATCAGGTGAACGGCAAGATCACCGCGTACGTCTGCCGCGACCGCACCTGCACCACGCCGATCACCGAATTCAAGGCGCTGGAGAGCGAACTGCTCGGGTGATCGGACGTCGCTGTGAGCCCCGAGCATCCGTATGCGGCTATCGTTCGCAATCTGCCGGCGCGGAAAAGGAACGGACCGATCCGCGCGGTCGTGTTCAATGCCGCTGGAGGCGCCCTGGTCGAGGAGATTGTGCGGCGCCTGTCGCGTCCGCCCCTGCGGGACGCATCGATAATCCTGCTGTGCGAGGCCGATTGGCGCACCGCGCGCTCCGGCCGGCGCGAAGTCGCCTCGGAGCTGGCTTCGCGGCTCGGGATGAGTATGGCCTATCTGCCCGAGTTCAGCCGGCCGATTGGCGGCGCAAACGACCGCGCGTGCATGGGCAATGCGATTCTCTCTTCGGTCCCGCTGGAGGAAGTCCGCGCGATCGCGATGCCGGATCCTCATCCCGAAAGGGCCAGGAGCCTGCGGCGCGGCTACGTCGGCGGCTTTGCGGGCCTGGCGGCGCGCGCTAGGTTCGGCGCCGAGTCGATTTGGATTGGCGTCGCGCATCTTCACAGCCGCTGCGCTCCGGCTGGCCGCGCCGCGCAGATGGCGGCCTACCTGGGCGAGTTTCCGAATGGAGGACCGGCGATTTTCGGCGGCGACCTGAATTCCACGACCGCGGACCTGATGCGTCCGGCGTCATTCGCGCGCGTCCTGGCGACGATGCTGATAAATCCGCGCCGGTTCAAAAATCCGCAGCGCTACGAACCGATGTTCGCTCATCTGGCCGCGGCGGGATTCGAGATCGACGGCGCGAACGCGCTCGGTCGTCCGACGTTCACGTTTTCGCGTGCGATTCCGCCGCTGTTTCGTCCGCGCCTGGACTGGATCGCGCTGCGCGGAGCGCGACCGGCGGCAGGCAGCGCGCAGGTCGTCGCGGCGCGCGAATCGTTCGGGTCGCGGCGTTTTTCGGATCACGATTTCATCACCGTCGCGCTCGAGATTTAGCGTGGCCGCGAGCGCTTGGGCGCCGTGGGTCCGATCGCCTACAATTGCGCGCGCCCCGGGAGGGGCACTCGCGATGGCGTCACCATTCAATGGACTTGGCATGCATCTCGGAACATTGTCGCGGCTATCGAACGCGGACTCGCGCTCGATCAGTCCCGAAAATCCCACCGGCGAAAAAGGCCGGGGCGCGATGGCCGAGCCCGACCTCGCGACCAGCCCCGCGCGCGGTCTTGGGCGTGGATGGAAAGTGCGGCCGTACATCATTATCCAGCCCGGAGAGAGCGCGACGATTGCCGATATTGCGGGGCAGGGCGCGATCCAGCAAATCTGGATGACGCCGACGGGTCCGTGGCGCGCGTCGATCCTGCGCATCTATTGGGACGACCAGGCCGCGCCGGCGGTCGAATGTCCGGTGGGAGATTTTTTCGCCTGCGGATGGAACCGCTACGCGCAAATTTCCTCGCTCGCGGTGTGCGTGAACCCGGGCAGCGC
>JBAPSR010000145.1:0-7651 GCA_049281755.1 Binataceae bacterium (SeqCode) | reverse complement strand
CCTTGGGCGTGAGGCCGTCAACCGCGCGCTCGCGCTCAGCCACGGCGTGCGTCCGCCTTCCGGAAGCTACCGCGTGGTTCTCGGACCACAGCCGATCGCGGAGATTCTCAACTACATGGTGATGGGATCGCTCACCGCCGGGGCGTTCCACGCCTCGAGCTCCGCGTATCACGGACGTTTCGGCGAGCGCGTGATGGACCAGAGGCTGACGCTGCTCGACGATCCGCGCGCCGGCGGCGGTGCGGTGCGCAGGCGTATCACCTGCGAGGGATTGCCGGCGCGCCGGGTCGATTTGATCCGCAACGGGCGAATCGTCGGATTACTCTCGACCATCTACGATTCGCATCGCCTCGAAACCGATGAAGCCCGCGCGGAGAAACTCGGCCCTCTCGGCAAGGACGCGAAATTTCCACCGGCCAGCGGATACCGATTGGGCGAAGGCGGCGGCCGCCGCTTCGATTCGCATCCTTCCAGCTCCGGCACCAACGTGATCATGCGCGCGCGCGCAGGTGTATCCGAACGCGAGATGATTGCGGCCGTACGCGACGGGATCTACGTCGGCCGGGTCTGGTACACCTATCCGATAAATGGCCAGCGCGCCGGAGATTTCACCTGCACCGTCAGCGGCGATTCATATGTGATCAGGAACGGAAAACTCGCAGAGCCGCTCGCGCCGAACAGTCTCAGGATCAATGCGAATATCGCGCAGGTGTTCGATTCCCCGATCGCCGTCGGCGCGCGCCCGACACCCGCAATCGTCTGGGGCGCCCCCGAAGCATTCTACGTCCCCGCACTCGCCGTCGAAGGAATAACACTCGCCGCAGTAGGCGAGGGCGACTAACGACCGCGCTCGACTTCTGGATCGTCCGTCGCCCAACGAGACGAGGCGTCGATTTTTCGCGAGCACCGCACGGTAGTCATCCTGAGCCGCAGGCGAAGGATCTCCGCGAAGCGATTAGTGCAACCTCTCTGTTCAAAGACCTCCCTCCGACCCGCGGCCGCTTATAACCTGGTGAAACCGTCAGTGCTCCACTGCTCCGAGCCGACTCCGTTATGGACGAAGAACAGCCCGTCCGGATCGTATTTCTGTTTTATCTGGGCTAGGCGCGCGTAATTGCTGCCCCAGTAAGCTTGCTGCCAATCCCGCTGGAAGTAGCTGCTCTCGCTGACGTAGGCTCCGTTATCGCCGGCGACGGCGCGCAGTTGATTCACGCATTGATCGATCCGCGCCGCAGCTTTCCGGCCTTCAGCGACCGACGGCTCATGACCGGGGATTCCCGGATAAGCGGGTCCTTGCCCGTCAGCAACGATCACCAGTGCGAAGGCGGTCAGAACTGCGGGATTCATCGCAGTGTCCTTGGCTCCGGCGATCGCGTCGGGCGGAGCGCCGGCGAGCCCCTTGTTGAACGCCAGTTGAACATCGAAGATCCGCGAACTTGCAAATAGCGCGTCTACCAGACGAACCTGGGCGTCTGTCTCGAGTAGCGAGTCCGGCAGCCATAGCGACTCGAATCCCCACCAGAAGGCACCGCAGTCGGGTGTGTCTCCCTTCCACCACACGTTATTCGCTTGCGCGCCGGGCCGCGGATCGAAATTCAGGGAAGGCTGCCCCTTCACCTGTACGAGGACATCGTCAAGCACTGCGTGTAGTAAGCTGCCATTTCGAGGAACAACAATCTCGGGCCAGTGCTCGTTCCACCATTGCGGATCCCAGTAATGTCGCGCCGGGATGCTCCCGAGATTCGCTCGCCCCTGAATCGAGCATCCATTGGACGACTGCGCCACCCAATCCATAAACGGTTGCCAGGTCTTTTTCACCTGCTCGCCATCCAACCCATGCGAGAACATGCTGACCTCAAGCGTGTTGTCGGGTTTCAGGTGAACCGCCTCTCCCCATCGCTCGATGAAAAGATGCTCTTTGTAGAAGCTTACGAACTCACCTAGCAATCGCTTGTATGAATCGTCCGACGCAGCCTTGACCTTGAAGTTGGCGACGCCGAAGAACTCGGGGAGATCGTGCGTGCGCAACGTCATCTTGCTGACGACCGCAAAGGTGCCGCCGCCCCCGCCCTTGAGCGCCCAGAACAGATCGGGATTGGTGCATGCGTTGGCAATTCGGATTTGGCCGTCGGCGGTCACTACCTCGGCTTCGAGCAGGTTTCCCGCGGCGGTTCCATAGTGCCTCGAGCAACTCCCGAAACCTCCGCTTTGAACCAGACCCGCAAGGCCTACAGTGAGGCATCCGCCGCCCTGAACGTATCGGCCGCCCTTGGTGGTCACAGCCTCGTACGCCTGAATCCCGATCGTCCCGGCGCCAACCGTCACCGCCGGTTGCGGCTGCATCGTATGCTCGCATCCTTGTGCCACGAATGCGTCATGCATCTCGATGTCGTGCATGTGGCGCGTCCAGATCAGAAGCGAATCGGGCGCATCGGAGGTGCCCAGGAAGCTATGGCCGCCGCCTTTGATCACCAGACGCAAGTTGTTGTTGCGAGCAAAGTTGACGGCCGCCGCGATGTCCTGCGCATTTCGGGCCGCGACCGCGTAGACGCTCGGGCTGGTCTTCCATGCGTCGATCCATCCGAGGCTCTGCGTCAGTCCAGCCTGCTCGCGTATGTAGTAAGGATTCTTCAGGTTCGCGAGGAGCTCCTTGGCGGCAGCGCCGTCCGGGTCGGATTTGAGCACCGAGAGCGGAAAGTCCACCGGAACCAGGTTGCCGCCCACCGCGTCGTTGAGCTGCTTCCACGCCGACTTCGACGGCCACGACGCATCGGTAGGGCGGCGCCTGATCAGCTTCGGGGTTGTCGCAGCCGCCCAGAGGCTGCGCGGCAAAATCGGCAGGAGCGCCGCCGTTCCGATCGTTTTAAGAAATGTCCTTCTTCTCATCGGTTCCATCGGCCCTCGCTTTCACGCCACGCTCCTCTTCGGGCCACTTCCATATTTCTCTGGTGGGGTGATTTGTGATCCCGGTGGCTCAATGCGCATAATTGCTCGCGCGGTGGAACAGGTTTTTTTCGCGTGCCCCAAAATGCTTTCAGGATCTCGCAACTGTTAGAACGAATATTCTAAAATAGACGTTCGAGTCAAGTCTGAGGAACCCGGAGAGAGCGATGGCCCCGAAACGCAACTTGATCGCGACCGCTCGCGGCGAAATCGGGGTCCGCGGGCATCGCGTTCGCAATGCCGCCAAAGCGCAAGTGCGCCGCCAGGAAATCCTGACCGGCGCCGCCCGCGCCTTCGCGCACGGCGGCTATGACGGAACCAACATGGAGCAGATTGCCGGCGAGTGCGGGCTGGCCAAGGGACACATCTATCATTACTTCCGCAGCAAGGAGGAAATCTTCACCGAGATCCGGGTCGATGCGATGAGCCGGATCATCGGACGATTGGACGCTATCGCGCACGCGGGCGGTGACGATCCGGAACTGATGCTGCGGAAATCCATATCCTGCATGATCACCAGATTCTCTAATCGGGACGAACGCTACGAACCGATGATGGGCAACCCGGTATCGCTCAGCCCGGCTAGTCTGAAGCGCGTGCGAACCCTGTTCCGCCGAATCGAGCAGATCTTCATAGGAATCCTGCGACGCGGAATGGAGACGGGAGTGTTCGCGCGGGGCGACCCGAAACTGATGACCTTCGTAATCCTGCGCGCCGCCAATACCGTTACCAACTGGTATCGCGAGGGCGGGAAATGGAAGCTCGACTGGATTGCCGACGAGGTCACGCAGCAGCTGATCAGGAGCGTGCATCAACCGGCGACGCCGCATTGATTGAGCGCAGCCCGACTAAAGCAGCAAAGACATCCTCGGCTCAGCGAAGCATCGATGGCGAAACTCTTTGCTGCCCGGACCGCTCAGTGGGTATGCACTAACGCGCGACAGATATTCGGCGATGCAGATTATCTGCAGGGAGCGATGGTTGAAAAGAAGGGGCACCGGCTCGATTCTTGACAGAGAGAATCGAGCACAAGTGAACTGCTGACTCTCCCCAGAAGCTCCTTCCTCCAGGCACTATCACCTTTCTACGAGAAAATAGCACTTTCGCCTCTGCGCGAACGACGGTGGAAATTTTAGGGTAATCATCCGCTTCACTCGGCGTGCGCGTAAGCGTGTTCGGCGCGAACGAGTGTGCGATAACGCTCGAGTGCGCTCAGGTGATCTCGATCGGATCGCATGCCGACGTATCCGTCGGGGCGCACTGCCAGGAGTGTGACGCTCTGGACGCCGAGCTCGCCGGCTGCACCAACTTCGAGGTGTCCGATCTGTCCGCTCAGGCCGTTGCCCGCACCGAAAGCGACAGCCTCTTCGAACAGGGGCGAGTCGCTGGCAATCTTTTGTAGGGCGGCGAAGAGATAAGCGAGCTCGGAACTCTGGCCGGTTGGGCCACCGAGAAGCACGAGAGTATGGCCTGCCCGTTGGGTCAGCTCGTGAAGTCGACAAGGTTCTCCGCCGGAAGGTCGAACCGCGATAGTGTCGGGTAAGCGTTGCCCCGGAGCGAGATGGCTATTGGCGTCGCCGCACACGATTAGCGATCCGGAGTAATCCACGTTCAACTCCGCCTCGGCCACAACTTCATGATGTCGCGCGGATGGCTCGGCCAGCATGGCTCCCAAGGCTCCGTCTCGGCGGTCGCGAGCTTTTCGTTCAATAAGCGTTTGAGATTGCTCGGTGACGTCACCGGATCGGGCAACTGTCTCAGCGATGGGGCGACGCTCGGCCTCATAGCTATCGAGTAGACCCGGTTCGGCGGCGCCTTGGCATACCAGCGCCAGTTTCCAGGCCAGATTGGCTGCGTCTTGCAGGCCGCAGTTCATGCCGTGTCCCTCAGCGGGCGAGCAAAGGTGAGCGGCGTCACCGGCCAGCAACACGCGCCCGGATCGGAACCGGGTGGCCACCTTCGTGTGGCATTGGAATCGCGTCGGATTCTGAACGTCTACGAAAGATGCGGCTGCTTCGTACAGGTTAATCGTCAAGGCGGCCTCGGCGACCAAATCCGATTCCGCCGAACTCGGCCTGAGGTATACACGCCACCGGCGACCGGGAAGTGCGGTCAAAATGACCGGGAGCGTGTCGAGGTAGACGAAATTGAAATCGAACGCGTCGGTCCAGCCTTGCAATGTGGCGTCGAAGACGGCCCAGGGCTTTTCGATGTTGTGGCCCTCCAAGCTGATGCCACTGAGCTCGCGAGTAGGACTGTGGAGGCCGTCGCATCCCACTACCCATCGAGAGTCAATCTGGTAGTGGGTCCCGTCGCGCTCGATCTCAGCGAGGACGCCGTCAGGATGGGGAGTAAGCTCTACCAGTCGCGTGGATCGATTCACCTTGCCGCCTTGTTCGTGCAGGTAATCGGTGAGGATGGACTCGGTGACCTCCTCGGACAGGCCGAGATTGAACCCATAGACGCTTCCGCACGTCGACAGATCCATGGTTCCGAGGACTCGACCGCGCGAGTGGATCTTCACACCGCGCTGTTTCGTGCCGGCCCCAAGGAACTTATCGATGAGTCCCAGCGACTCGAAGAGCTCTAGCGAGCGGGGATGGATCACCGTCGCACGGTCCCAATCGAGCGGCCTTGGCCGCGCATCGATCAGATGGCATCTCACACCGCGCCGGTGAAGCTCTGCAGCGAGTAGCAGCCCGGTCGGTCCCGCGCCAACCACCAGAACGGAAGCGCCATGCTCGGACCGGTCGGCGTTGCTGTCGTTGGGCGCCTTTTCTGGAAGATCGGCGGAATAACTCACTTGGCCTCTCGGTATCATTCCAGACAGAGCAGCATCAAGTCCGGCGCGACGCGGGGCTGACAGTCGATTCGCGCTCGAAATGACACCCGATCCTCGCCCTCGGCACTCGCACACTTTTCCGATGGATCGCGCAAAGCCGTCTTTGCCCAATTGCACGGGCTTTAGCCTGTGGCCTTTCTGGTCAGTGGCAGCGGACGGCCCGTCCGCCATCGGCGAGAGCCGACATTGGCCGCTACGGAGGGTGTGAAAAATCGACTACCGAAAAAACCGCTGAAAGGAACTCATTGTCGCGAAATCGGCGGTGTTTTCTAGGAGTTTATTTTTTAGGTTACTAGAAAAGATACCAAACGAACCCACCGAAATTGTCCGAGATCAAAAATCCAAGGCACCACCTTGTCCAAAAATACGCGAACAGAGCGAATCGAAGCGCCATCCATCAGCCGAGCAGCTTCAGCCAGAATTCCTGGCGCGCGCCGTCGAGAGCGGATTCGGCAAATCCAAATTTCCGGTACAGCCCCTGCGCGACATGATTGTCTTCGCGCACTTCGAGCGTAAGGCGGCAGCAATTGAGCGCGCGCGCCTTCACTTCGATCCGCGCGAGCATCGCCGCGCCCACGCCCTTGCCGCGCATCGCGTCGACCACGGAGATATCGTGGATATTAAGCAGCGGGCGCGCTCTGAACGTCGAAAATCCGAGAAAGCAAATCGCGAAGCCTACCGGCTCGCTGCCTTGGTACGCGAGGAACACGTGGCACGCAGGATGCGCTCGCAGACCCGGAACCAACTCGCGCCTCAAGTCCGCGGGCATCGGTGCGCCGCCCTCCATCGGATCGCGCAGGTAGAGATCGAACAGTTCGATCAGCGCTCCCGCGTGCGCGGCGTCGGCCAGGTCTGCCTCGATGATTGCGAAGTCGTTTGCCATGCGAGCGCTCACGAAATCCGCTTGTCGTCTTTGTAAACCTCTTCCCAGTTCTTGAAGCCCTGCGCGTCCCAGCGCTTCCAGGTGCCTTCGCGCTTGCCGTCCTTGTAGTTGCCTTGCGCGGAGATTTTGCCGTTGGTGTACCAGCCGATATGCACGCCGTCCTCGACTCCGTCCTTGTAGTGATCGATCGAGCCTTTCTGCCCGTTGTCGTACCACATCGTCCATTCACCGTCCTGCTTGCCGTCGTGGTACGAGCCCCGGAGCATCATGGTTCCGCCGCTGCGATAGAGCGCGAATGGACCGTCCTTGATCGGCTGGCCGTCGACTATTTTCTGGCACCAGGTTTCGTCGCCGGCAGGCGGCGGCGAGCCCATCGCAGTGGTTCCCGCCGGACAAGAGATCGGCGCGCTGGCCGACGGGTTGCAAGCGACAAAAAGCAGCGCCGGAAAAATGAGAAGTAACGCTTTAAGTTTCATCGGAGCCTCGATTCAGTTGCGGAAGCCCGTCCATAAAAAACAGATTACACTATCGTGTCAGCCTGATTCAGCCAGATCTGTATCTCATCGGTCGGCCTGAAAAAAAAGCGGGATGCGCCCCGTGCGCATCCCGCCTTGCAATCGCAGACCTGAATTGGATCAGCCCTTCGAGCCGGTCGATCCGAGCAGGTTGCCGCCGAGCGTCGCGTTGCCGACGCTGGTGTCGCCGATCACGTTGATCATCGCGGGCTTGCCCGACTTGAACGCGCGCTCGAGCGCCGGAATGATCTGCTCCGGCGTCTCGACCTGCTCGCCGTGGCATCCCATCTCGGCGAAAATCTTGTCGTAGCGGATGTCCTTCAACATGTTGAACGGATCGGTCTTGCCCTTGAGCCCCGGCATCTGGTCGAAGTTCGGACCCCACGAGCTGTTGTTCCACAGCACGGTGACGATCGGCAGCTTGTAACGCGCCGCGGTTTCCATGTCGAAGCCGCCGATGCCGAGTCC
>JBAPSR010000144.1:0-4839 GCA_049281755.1 Binataceae bacterium (SeqCode) | reverse complement strand
TTTGCCCGAAACCCGGCTCGAGGTTGTCCTTGATCATGAGCGAGCCTTCGTACCTGGTCTCCGTGCTCGGGGTGAAGGTCACCGAGACTTCGCACGTGCCCGGCTTGACCCCCTTGGAGCGCGGTCCAAGATCGTCGTCGTCGCACGCCTCAGTGATACTGAACGGGCTGGCCGCTCCGGACTCCGACTCGATCAGAATCGGCACCGGATGTTTCTTCTTGGTGATCTTGCCGAGGTTGGTGATCTTGACCTCCTTGACCTTGCTCGAGCCGACGTCGACGACGCCGAAGTTGAGCGTCTTCGGTGAGACGCGCAGCTTGCCTGCGACTGGCGTCGGGGTCGCGGTCGGAGTCGCCGTGCGCGTCGGAGTAGCCGCCGGTGCTATGACGTTGAACCCGGTAGCGGCATTTGACGCCACGTATTGCGTGGTTCCGGCGAAGCTTGCACTGAGAGTCTTTATCCCCGCGGAACCGGCATTCGCGGAACAGCTTGCAATCCCGCTCGCGTTGGTGGTTCCGCCGCAGGTTGAGCCGCCGAGCGAGAAGCTGATCGATTGGCCGTTTATGGCAACCGGCGGAGTAGCGGAGACATCGGTCAGCGACGCGACGAGATTGACTGACTGACTCTGCGTTCCACTAGTCGGACTCGAGTTCAGGCTCAGGAAGGTCACGTCGGCTCCTGGAGCCACCGTGAGAACCGCCTGATTCGAGGTAAGAATTGTGCTGGCGAGCGCCGCCGACGCGACGATCGTATCGACGCCCTGATGCGCCGGGGTATAGCTGAATGACGCGCTGCCACCGGCGGTGTTGCCCTGTATGGCCTGCGGATTTGCACCGCTCACGTTCAAGAGCACCGGGGTTCCGTCGGGCGCGGTGGAGTAATGGAAGCTCGCGGTAAAGCTTTGCGAGCTGCCTTGCGCCGGGTTGGGCGTGATCCCGATTGGCGTGAGGCTCAGCGACGCCGCCGGATTCGCCGCGGCATAAGTACATGCCCCCGTAGTGTCGGTGATCTTGAAAACCGCCACGCCACGGGCCGCATACACGCAGCCGTCGGGCCCGATGGTTATATCGACGGCCTGGCCGTTGTCGGTGACAAGAGTGCTGCTCATCGCCGGCGGAGATGAGGTCAGATCGAAGGTCCCGATCCCGCCGGGCACGTTTCCAAGGGCATTGAAGCTCGCGATTAGAAATTGTGCGTCCCCGTTGGACTGGGTGCCCTGGGCCAAAAGTCCCAGACCGTACGTCGAAAGGTTCGGGACGACGCTTACCGTCGCCGGTTGAGATTCATCGGTGCCGCTCACCCGCGCGATCTGGCTGGCGGTTAACACATAGAGGGTTCCGTCGGGCGCAAACGCCTCCGTGCCGTTGGGATTATTTGGCAGGGTTGCGTAAACGGAAGTCGTGCCGGAAGGATTCGACACCCGCCATAGCAACGAGCTGTTCAGGCCGTCTCCGGAACAGTTGTCGGCGGCGAAGATATCTCCGCTCAACGGATCGATTGCGATCAGACCCGGGCAAGTGAGTCCACTCGCGACTGTCCGCAAGACAATTCCGGTGGACGGATCGATCTGCACAACCGCGCCGTCAGTGGAATTGCCGCCGGTCTCGTTAAGGCCGCCGTATAGATTTCCATCGCTGTCAATCGCCAGTTCATCAAGCGATGGGAGCGCAGTTTGGGTCAGCAACGTATGCGAGTTAGCAACGCCGCCGCCGGGCGGAAACTTGTAGATGTCTCCGGTTGGTTGGTCAACCACGAACAGATTGCCGGAACTGTCGAAAGCCAGGCCGAACGCGCCCGGGCATCCGCTGATTTGCAAGCCGCCAACGCTGAAGTTCTGCGCGAGGAATCCGGTCGCATACGGCTGCGCGACGAAGCCCGGCGCGGCGACGAACGTGTTCGAGCATCCGGCCTCGGGCGCGTTGCTGAAGGTGACGGTACCAGTCTCGGGGAACGGCAGGTTCCCGTCGGTTACATCGACGGCGGAATAGGTGATCGTCTCATTATTGGAATCGACCGCGGTGAACTCGATCATCCCATTGCTGTCGGTAACGGGCGGGTTGGGTCCGCCGATTGCTGAATTGCCGCCGGTCTGGTTGATCTGGATGAGCTTGCCGGGGCTCGGCCGCCCTTTCGAATCCGTCAGGGTCACGGTGATGTCGGCTGGAGTTGCGCCATCGGCAGTGACCGAGTTCGGGAACACCGCCAGGCCCGCCGCAGCCGCGGGCGCCGTCACAAAGGCGAGTGACGGTTGGGCGCTAAGCGGCATGCCATCGGTGGTGTCTGTTGCAATGAGAGTTGCGGTCTCGGGGGTGGAATCGGTCACCTGGAATGAGACATTGCCGTCTGCGTCTGACACCCCGGAGGTCGGCGAGATCTGCGCGTTGCTTCCGGGAGCGGTCAGTGTGACGGTTTTCCCAGCCACCGGGATGCCGTTGCTGTCGTACAACGAGACCAGGGTTAGCGACGCGGTCGTGCCGTCATCAGGCTCGCCGACGGGTCCGATTGCGCCCGCGGGCTGCACACCGTTTTGCAGGTAAGGCGCAACCGTTGATGCGGACGCGCTCACCGCTGCGGGAGATTGCATCGTCAATGCGCTGTAGAGCGCGCTGAGATCCGGGGAGCCCAATCCGACGTGAGTGAAATCGCTGCCCAGCGAGGCCGCGTTGTGGAAAGCCGCGGTGGCCGAGAGCGAGTACAGTGCTGGATTGAAGAAACCAACGTTCTGGCCCACACCCTGATTGAGCAGCGCCGTGTATGCGGCCCATTCGGGAGCGGCCAGACTGGTTCCACCGTATTCCTTCCCATTGGGACATCCGCCATCGTCGGCCTGACAGATCTGGACACCGTGGAATGGATCGGCGTTCGCAACGACGTCGGGAACCATTCGCATAGTCGATCCCGTCAGCACGCTCTGATAGCTCGGGGCCGCGAAAAACTTGCTGGTGCCGAATCCGCCCTGTCCCGCAGGCGGAGTGGTGTTGCTGTCGTTCCACCAGGTTTCGGTGCCGTAAGTGAAGCCGGGGCCGGGCGTAAGTGAACTGCCGCCGACGGCGGTCGCGTTAGGAGAATCCGCGGGAACCGACACGGTGTTGGGGCTGCCGTCGAGGCAGGTGCTGCCGCCATCTCCGGAGCCGTTGAAGATGGTGATGTTGGACGCGGCGGCATTCTGGAAAATCGTGTCGATACTGTCGACGTCGGCCGCAGTCGTCTGGTCCTCGCAATAAGCCCAGCTGTTGCTGATGATCGAAACGCCGTCGTTGATCATCTTGTTGAAGACGGCCTGAAAACTGCTGCCGGCGCCAGCGAATGGCGCGTCGTAGACCACCACCTTGGCGCCGGGTGCGACAGCGGTTACCGCGTCTATATCGAGCAGCACTTCGTCCTCGCCGGAACCGATAGAGGCGCCGCCGCCAACATTTACTTCGCTGATATTGTTGATCTGGCTTTCGGGCGCTCCGATCAAATTCAGAAAGTCGCTTACGTCGCTTAGATTGAAATTGTCGAACTCGACCAGTCCGACCGTCTGGCCGGTGCCATCAACCGATTGCCACGGAGAAGCCGAGACGTCCGCCAGACTGCCTGCCTCAGGCTTGGAGCGCGGCGATGTATACACATTTGTTACAGGTGCAGGCGTTGGCGTGGGATTCGGGTTACAGACGTTTGGCACCGGCAGCCGACGGCTATAACCGGCCGCCGCGGCCTGGGTGTTGAAGCAGATAGCGCGGTCTTTGAGAAAGCACATCTGATAGGTCGTGGGGTCATTAATCGTGTCGATCGCCTGGATGGCAGCGACGACGGAGCAAACCGCAAGAAATAGCGCCTCCCGGCCTGGTTTCGGCGCTGCATAACTCGAAAGCCCGCTGATCGCCAGCACGCTTGAGGCTATCGTTCGAGGCAGAGCCGGGTCCGCTTGATTCGCGAAGAAGATTTGCTTGCCGATTCGATAGTCACCGATATTAACATCGAAGGCGCGTTCGGCATCGCCGCGCGTTCCGGCGACGGTTAACGTCAGCCGATTCTCCGAGCCCTCGACCAGGCGGAACCCGTTCGCGCGCAGATAGGCGAGCACCGAGTCGTAGTCATCGCGGCTCGGACCAAACTCGTCGGCGATTTGATGCTGCGTCAGGTAGTGACGGAAATTTTTCGAGTGCGGATCGCGAAGGTCCTTCAAATAGCGATCAAACGCCGATTGCTTGTCGCGCCGGAGCACGATCGTCAGCGCGATCGGCTGAGCGTCTTGTCTGGCCAGATGTGATCTGCCGCTCGGCGCCGAAATCGCGGTCGCCGCCGACAATGCCGGCAGCACATGCCCCGGCAGCCGAACCATCGCCATGGCACTGCGCGTATCCGGGCTGCGCGCCCCGGATGAAACCGCAGCTCCGGCGGGCGATGCAACAGTTAATAGCAGCGACAGCAGCAGGACCGGCGTAATCCAACGATACATGCGCTTTCCCCCTGGTGCAGGTACGGGCGATTACTACCTCAGCCTGACAAAGCTTCTTCGCGAGATCACCTGATTTCTCGTCGTATGAGGCTAGCCGCAAAGAGCGCTTACGATGGCGTTTCTCCTAGCGCGGATGAGTGTCGTGTCGCAACGGAACAATGTGAAACTCGAGGGTACAAATTGATCGGAAGACGAAAGGCCCGGAATTGCTTCCGGGCCTTCGCGTCTATCTGCCTTTATCAGGAACATTCAATTTCTGCAGGTTCACTTCGGCGTCTTGCCCGCGCCCTTCAGAGTCACGGTTTGCCCGAAACCCGGCTCGAGGTTGTCCTTGATCATGAGCGAGCCTTCGTACCTGGTCTCCGTGCTCGGGGTGAAGGTCACCGAGACTTCGC
>JBAPSR010000143.1:0-4312 GCA_049281755.1 Binataceae bacterium (SeqCode) | reverse complement strand
ACGCCGGGATGCAATCCTCGGCGACGGTGAATATCCATACCGACGGCACCGCCAGCGTCGTCACCGGCTCAACCGACATCGGCGGCTCGCGCGCCGCGATGGCGATGATCACGGCGGAAGTGCTGGCGCTGCCCGTAACCGACGTGCGCCCCCTGGTCGCCGATACCGATTCGATCGGCCATACCGACGTGACCGGCGGCAGCCGCGTGACGTTCGCAACCGGGATGGCGGTGTACGAGGCGGCACACGACGCAATCAAGCAACTCACCGAACGCGCGGCGAAGGTCTGGGAAATCAAACCCGATCAGATCGAATTCCGCGATGGCGCGTTTCACGCCAAGAGCGGCGACAAGCCTCCCATGGCGATCAAGGAGCTGGCCAAGCGCCTGGCCCGCACCGGAGGACCGATAACCGGCCGCGCCAGCGTCAATGCTCGGGGAGTAGGACCGGGGTTTGCCGCGTTGTGCGTCGATGTCGAAGTCGATCCCGATACCGCGAAGGTGAAGCTCCTGCGATGCACTATCGCGCAGGACGCCGGACGCGCGATTCATCCGAGCTACGTCGAAGGCCAGATGCAGGGCGGCACCGCGCAGGGACTCGGATGGGCGCTCAACGAGGAATATTTTTACGACGACAAGGGAACGCTCAGGAACACGGGTCTGCTCGACTACCGGATGCCGACCTGCCTCGATCTGCCGATGATCGAAACCATCATCGTCGAGGTTCCCAACCCCGGCCATCCGCTGGGCGTGCGCGGCGTCGGCGAGGTCTCGATTGTGCCGCCGCCCGCCGCGGTCGCCAACGCGATCTACGACGCGGTGGGAGTCAGGATGACGGAGACTCCGATGTCGCCGCCGAAGCTGATGAAGGAAATTCTGAAAAAGCGCGCCGCCGACAATGCGCAATCCGCGGCCGCTGACTGATCGATCGAAACTGACTAAAGCCGTCGAACGGGGCCGGGCCGATTCGGTCCGGCTCCGTTCTTTTTTCCGATGCCGACCGCAATAATTCCCGCGCTGCTCCGCAAGCTGACCGCCGGCCGCGAACGTATCGCGGTCAAAGGCCGCACCGTGCGCGAGCTAATCGCGGATCTCGAGCGTCAATTTCCCGGGCTTGCCGACCATCTGCTCGACGCGGGCGAGATCAAACCGTCGATTGCAATTTCGATCGACGGCGAAATCGTGCCGGGCGGCGTACTCGAGCCGGTGGGCGAAAACAGCGAGGTGCATTTTCTGCCGGCGCTCGGCGGCGGCGCGTGATCTTCGAGCGCGCGGCGTTCGATGAACCGTGACGATCGATGCGCAGGGTCGCACCGCGCCGAGCGATTGTGACCACGATGCACTCAGGCTGCCAATTAACGCTATTAGGACTAATTAAGTAACCGCTTTGAACGTGCCATTCCGTTTTCTTTATCATTGCAACAAAGCAGGAGTCGCGTAGAATGTGGCTGCTGGCCGGGGTTTGCCCCCCTTTTCCCGGTTGGCTACGGGTCAGGCGGAGCAATTCGTCTGGCCCTATTTTCTTGAAAAACTTTCTTGGAAAACAAATCCGGCGCGTGGTTTGATCACGCGCCGGATTTTAATTTTCGAGCGCGTCAGATGCTCTGAACGATCGTTCGAGCCCTCGAAACGATCGTTCAGTGCGCGCGTTCTCCGTTCGGCGCTCAGGCCATGAACACTTCGCGCACGTGATTGGTGTCGTTGTACTCGCGCACCAGGGCAATCCGATCGCCCTCGAAGCGGAAGTAGAAATGGTACCGGTTCTGATATTTCTTTCCGTTGGCCGCGACGGTGTCCGACTCCGCCTGGATCGCGACGTGCGGCCCTTCGGAGATCACCGTAAAGAACTTCAGGTTGAGCCCATTGGGAAACATCGCCTTGAGCGTCGCCGGCATCCCCTTCAGAAACGCGGCCTTGCCGCGCACCGCGTTAACGCCCGGCAGGCGGCCCATCATTTCGAACTCGAAATCGTCGGCGATCATATTGTCAAAATCTTTCGGATCGGGTTTCTCGAAACCCTTAAGGAACGCCAGTGCGCGTTCTTTCTGTGCCGCGGAATCCATCGGAGCCCTCCAACTGTGCTGACGCGATTTGACGCTTAACGCTTCGCCTTGCGGTACACCAGCACCGAGCACGGCGCGTTGCGCGCGATCTTCTCGGCAACGGACCCGATGGTCAGGAACTCGGAGCCGGTGTGGCCGTGCGTGGCCAGCATGATCAGATCGATCTGGTTCTGCTTCGCATACTCGCACAGCTTGACCACCGGCGCGCCGGTCATCACCGCGGTGAAAATCTTGGGCGAGTTGCCGAAGTCGGTCTTCTTGATCCGCGCGAGCTCCTCTTCGGTCTGCTCGGCGATCGAGGCCTCGCGGGTTAACTCCCTGGATTGCTGCTCGAAAAAGGTGTGATGCGGCGCCACCACGTTCACGATATGCATCTCCGCTTCGAGCTCGCTGGCGAGTTCCCACGCCGAGCGCATCGCTTCCATCGAGTTTTCCGAAAAATCGATCGGTGCAAGCACCTTCTTTACGTTTTGAATCATCGCTGCCTCCGGAACTCTTGCAATTACCACGGCTCTCGCGCGGGCTGCAAACCCTTGCGCTTGTGTGCAATCATCGCGGCACGAGATCCCGCGCGAGCGGCGCGGCCTGGAGTTACTGCTGATGAAAGCAACCATCTTCCACGGACCTCGCGACGTGCGCGTCGAGCGCGTCGCCGACCCTGAAATCACCTCGCCCTCCGACGCGATCGTGCGCATCACGCGCGCCGCGATCTGCGGCTCCGATCTGCACGCCTACCACGGCCAGATGCCGGTCGAGCCCGGCTTCGTGCTGGGCCATGAAGGCGTGGGCGTGGTCGAGGAAGTCGGCAAGAGCGTGACCCAGCTTCACAAGGGCCAGCGCGTCGTGGTCTCCGGACTGGTCGCCTGCGGCAACTGTTTCTATTGCCGCCGCGGCCAACCCTCGCAGTGCGATATCGCCGGGTCCGCTGTATTTGGCTACGGCAAGAACGCGGCCGGCAAGCTCGGCCATCTGGGCGGCGAACAGTCCGAGGCGATCCAGGTTCCGCTGGCGGACTACACCTGCTATCCGCTCCCCGAAGGAGTTGACGACGACGCCGCGGTATTTCTGGCCGATATATTGCCGACCGCATTCTTCGGCGCGCTAAACGGCGAGATCCGCCCCGGCGACACGGTCGCGATCTTCGGATGCGGTCCGGTCGGACTGTGCGCGATCCTGGCGGCGCATCTGTTCGGTCCCGCCGAGGTTATCGCGGTCGATAGCGTGCCCTACCGGCTCGAGCTCGCGCGTAAGCTCGGCGCAACCCCCGTCACTCTGGCCGAGGCGAAGCAGAAAATTCTCGACCGCACCGACGGCCGCGGCGCCGACGTCACGATCGAAGCGGTCGGCAACCAGGGCGCACTCGACGCGTCGTTTGAAAACGTGCGCGGCGGAGGGACCGTGTCGATGATCGGCGTGCTCGGTCAACCGACCTACAACTTCCCGATGATGCTGGCGTTCCAGCGCGACCTGACCTTCCGGGTCGGCCTTGCCAACATCCGCGCCCACATCCCGCAGCTCGCGACGCTGATCGAGCATCACCGAATCGATCCGCGCCCGATCATCAGCCACACGCTGGGGCTCGACGAAGTCCCGCGCGGCTACCAGATTTTCGACGCGCGCACCGAAGGCGCGATCAAGATATTGATCAAACCCTAGCGCGCTGATCGCGATATCGAATCACTTCCAAGTGAGAGGAAATACCATGGCGGACGAACTCATCAAGATAAAAATCGAAGGCGAAATCGCATATCTCGGGCTCAACCGTCCCGACAAGCGCAACGCGGTCAGCGGCGCGATGCTCGAGGCGTTGCCGCGCGTGCTGCAGGAGGTCAATCGGCCCGAGATCCGCGCGATCATCCTCTACGGCGAGGGCCAGGTCTTCTCCGCCGGAATCGATTTCACGTCGCTCGCGAACGACACCGGCGCAAGCGGCGGCTCCGGCGGCGGTCCCGACTTGGCGCGCTTTCGCCATTTCGTCGGCGAGTCGCAAGCCGCGCTGTCGCGGATGGAATCGATCGAGAAACCCGTCATCGGCGCGCTGCACGGCTACGCCGGCGGACTCGGCCTCGAAATCGCGCTCGCCTGCGACGCGCGAATCGCGGCCAAAGGCACCCGCCTCGGGATGCCGGAAACGCGCATCGGGCTGGTCCCCGACGTGGGCGGCACCACGCGCCTGACCCGCACGGTCGGCTACGCGCTCGCCAAGGAGCTGATCATGACCGCAAGGCTGATCGACGCCGACGAAGCCCT
>JBAPSR010000142.1:0-8982 GCA_049281755.1 Binataceae bacterium (SeqCode) | reverse complement strand
CATCGTCACTAAATATAGGCAGTCGCATACTCGATCTAAAAGCCGATCATACTATCCATCTTGGCGATGTTTACTATTCGGGAACTGATGACGAAGAGAATAACAAGTTCATCGGACAATGGCCTGCTGGAGTAAATGAGTCGGCCCCTTCGTTTGCGCTGAATGGAAATCACGAGATGTATTCGGGAGGCGAAGGTTATTTCCTCGAGGTTCTGATGGATTCCCAGTTCATCGCGCAGCAGGGACTTAGTTACTTCGCATTGACTAACAGCAATTGGATCATTTTCGGCCTCGACACCGCTTACAACGCCGAGAGCTTTACCTATCAAAAGGGAAACCTCGACACTATGCAGCTGGCATGGTTGCGCGCCACGGCGACGACAGCCCGTGCGGCGGGGAAGCGGGTCATTGTGCTCACTCATCATCACGGTATCGACCTCAATCCGGATCCCGCGAGCAAATCGATAACCTTTCAATCGCCGCTTTGGGATCAGGTCACCCAGGCGCTCGATGGTGGTCCTGACTACTGGTACTGGGGACACGTTCACGCCGCCATTGGGTACGCACCGATTGTTATCAATAGCGGCCGATCGGTTCGGGCCCGCTGTGTCGGCCATGGAGGCGTGCCGTATGCTCCCTACGATGCGGCGTCGTCATACGGTAACGGCAGCATGAGTGTGGAGTTCACAGAAACGGAGTCCGCTGAAGATCCGAATGAAGAGCGCCGTGCACTCAACGGTTTCATGCTCCTGACATTCGACGGCTCGTCGCTACGCGAAGAGTTCCGGGACGAAAACGGAAATGTCAGAAAGGTGCTGTAGCCAGAACAATATCAGCGAACCGGACTTACGCGCGTTTCGTTTCTAATGTGAAGATGTATCGGGTGGAGTGGCCTCTGGAACCAGGCGCGCGACCATCGGATGCGACTCGTGGCGGATGAGCACGTCCATCCAGTACTTGTCGGCCATCGCGGTGGCGACCTTTTCCTTCATATCCGGGGCCTCCTCAACCTTCACTTTGTCAAATTTCTGGTCCGCCACCTTCAATTTCACGTAAGGTCTGGTGGAGTTCTTCTGAATGCGTCCGTATGCGCGATCGCCAAGTCGGACGTACGGTTGCCCATCGATGACGACCACCCACAAGTTTGACCAATGCTCTCCGACGTCAGGTTCGGTGGTCATTATCTTGATCGTGCTCGCATCGCGGAACACATTGGGATCCCATCCAGGCACCGCTATGTCCTTGGTGCGGGCAGCGGTTGCGAGCGCGATTAACAAAACAAACGAAAGTACGGCTAGACTGGCGCTTCGATAAATCTTCATATTGGTTGGCATAGTTTTCCGCGCTGTTGAAAGTCGCGCCCTCAGATTATTTGTCCCGCATCTCGTACAACGAATTTTCTCCACCGTTGCCATCTAGTCAACTGATTCTTCGAGCAGCGGCTTGCGTCCTTCTGGTCGGCGGTGTCGAAGCCCTGGAGTGAACACCTGCCAAAGCGAAGATAAGCAAAAGCCAGAGCATTTTGGAACGATTCATATTCACACTTCTAGTAGTGACAGACCGGATTGTGGAGGGGCATCAGGAGCACGCCCGATGCGATGCGAATCCGTTTGGTGCACGCGGCAATCGCTGCGGCTACCGGCAGAATCGAGGTCAGGTAGTCGCGTGGGGTCGTGCTTCAGCCTGCATTCGCCTGTTTGAGGAATTCGATCTCTTCCTTCGTCGATCGCCGTCCGAGGACCTGGTTTCGCCACGGAAACCTGCCGAAGTGCCGAATTGTCTCAAGATGCAACTCGGCGGACTCCCGGATTACCGTACCTTCCGGGGATTCGCCGTACTCGTTCGCGAGAGCGCCGGCCAGTCGCACCGAATCCATTTGATCGTTCAGATGTTCACTGTGTTCGAAGGGCAAATAGAAGAACATCCGCATGACTTGCGGCAATTCGCGATCGAGTCCGGATGCAATAGCGTGGCGGCTGACCTCGCGCGCTTGCGCGTCAGTCGCAAACGCCTGCGCAGTGCCACGGAACATGTTGCGTGGAAACTGGTCGAGCAACAACACCAGTGCGAGGCAAGTTCGCGGCGTTTTCTTCCACCCGTCAAGACGCCCACACGCTGCGTCCTTATAGCTGCCCAGGAAACGGGCTTTACAAAGCCTATCGAAGTCTGGGTCAGGGACAAACCATCGCGACCAAATCTGGAGACCATCTTTGGCAGCATGATCGGGCGTCATCCAGAAATTGAGGATTCGCTCCGCGTGCGAATCGATGCGCCGGTTCTTCGTAACGTCGTTGGAGGCTACGGTTGGTTTAGACTTTGACTCTGGTTTTTTCACGTCTTGCGCGCCCTTGAGCTTGCGCCGGCCTGATCGCCCTAGGCTTTCAGTTCCTCAAGGAGCGTCCTGGCATCCTTCAAGTCCGCGGTATCGAAACCCTCAGTAAACGATCCGTAGATTTCACCCAGCAGCGACCGCGCCTCTTCGCGGCGATTCGAGTCCCGCAGTAGTCGCGCGAGGCTGTTGCTTGCGCGTAACTCCCATGACTTGGCTCGTTGTTCGCGCGATATATGGAGCGCCGAGTGAAAGGACTGCTCGGCTGCAGCCGCATTCGCTATGTCGCGGCCCAATAACAACTCGCCCTTCAGGCGATGCAACTCCGCTTGATAGTACCGTTGGCCGGTCCGCTCGACGAAAAGGAATGCATCTTCGAGCACGGCGAGCGCCTCTTCGAACCGCCCGGCGCGCCCTAGAGCCGTCGCGACAAAGGTAAGACCCCGATCGGTTATATATTCGGAGCCGGCGGTCTTAAGCTGTGACATGTGGGCTGTCATCTTTGCGATGCCACCCCCCAGGTCGCCGTCGAGCACATCGGCCCATCCAAGATAGATCTCGCTGAGCGCCCGGCCGGTGAACAAACCCGAGACCGTCGCTATTGCGAGTCTGGCCTCCGCTCTGGCTCGCATTTGCCGCGTTTCGCGCCGAAGTTCGCAAATGTACGTTGCGAAACCGTGCAAGTCGCCGATCAAGCTCTTTGAACTATGATTATCTGTTGCGACCGCACTGTTCATTCGCTCCAGCGCGCGATCGGGGTAACCGAGAAACCACAGGTTCCAACCCGAAATGATGCGATTGTTTTCCCATGTGTAGAGAAGCCGAACCGCTGCCTGCGCCCGGGAAATCTGTGCTACCTGCTTGAGCGCGAGACCCGTTGCAGGTCTGTTTATCGATTCCAGAACAGTCGATGTTCGATCAAATACATTTGCGGCGGATTCGAAATCCCCCGCGACCATTTTGGTGTAGGCCAGCCAGTTGCCGGCTTCCGCGAGAAGTCCGTCAGCGCCGCGTTCCTCGGCGCGCGCCATCAACTCGGAAGCTATCGCTCCCGCTCTGCGCACGTCGGGACGCAACTGCTGCACGAAGAAAATTCCGAAAAGCGCCCACCAGCTTTTTTCCCAGTTGATGCCGGGGCGTTGACAAAGGGCTAGTGCGCGCTCGGTCGAGCGTTCTACTTCGGGTGAAGCGAGTCCCTTCGTATCTCCGAGGGCGCCATAGGCCAGGTTGCGAAGGTCCAATTCCCTGTCGGCGCGCGAGTCGTCGTCGGGAAGCTTCTGCAGCAGATCAAGTCCGGTTTCAAAGAGCGCGACTGCCTCGATTGACGACCCGCGCGCTTCGGTTTGCTGGATGGCAAGCAGACAATATTCAACCGCTTTTCCCGGATTGCCGCTGCGGGCGTAATGATGGGTCAACGCGGCGAGATGATCGTTCAGGTTCTCGCGATAGACCAATTCCAGGCCGCTGCCGATTCGTTCATGCAACAGCCGCCGGCGTTCGTTGAGAATCGAGTTGTAAGCCACGTCATGGGTAAGCGCGTGCTTAAATGTATACTCGATGTCTCCTACCGCCGGCTGCTCGTAGATGAACTCACCTAGCTGAAGCTCGGACAGCATCGAATCCAGGCCAGATGGTTCCGAACCCGTTTCCTCGCGCAACAGTGTCAACGCCGCATTTGTTTCTTCGCGTTTCGCGCTCGCAATCGTCGAGATGGCTGGCGGCTCCCATACTTTACGAACCAGGCGCAGCTTGAACTCCATTCCGATGACCGCGAGTGTCTGCAGCAAATCCTTCTGACCTGACGGTAATCGGTCGATACGCGCGGCGAGGATTGCCTGGACCGTCGGCGGGATCTTCAGCTCTCGCAGCGGCTTGGTGAGTCTGAAATGACCGTTGCGCGCCAGCGCTCCTTCGTCGAGGAGTACCTGCACAGTCTCTTCCATGAAGAAGGGATTGCCCTCGGTCTTTTCGATGATGATCCGCTTGAGCGGTGCCAATTCCGGCTCGTCCCCGAGCAGAGCGGTCAGCATCTCATCCGCGCTTTCTTTGGCCAGCGGGTCGAGCCGCAACTGAGTGTAGTACGTTTTGTTCCCCCATTCGTGACGGTACTCGGGCCGATAGTTGACCAGGAGCAGGATGCGCGCGGTGCCGATAGAGTCCGCGAGCAAGTTAAGAAATGCCTGCGACTCACGATCAATCCAGTGCAGATCTTCGAATACGACGATGAGCGGCTGGTTCAGGCTCTCGCGCAGAAGGATTCGTTTAACCGCGTCGAGTGCGCGATGCTTTCGAGTCTGGGCCTGGATCTCCGCAATCTGATTGTCTTCATCGCTGATGCCGAGCAGCCCGTACAGGTATTGAAGCGTATCTTCCAGCGAACGATCGAGTGTGAGAACCTTGCCGTTGATCTTCTCGCGCCGCTTGCGCGCATCATCTTCGGACGAGATCTCGAAGTACGAGTACAGCAGGTCGATCATCGGCAGGAATGCCGAAGCCTGTCCATGTGACACCGAGAATGCTTCGAGCACCATCCAGCCCGCTCGCGATACAGCCTTGAACTCGAACAGAAGACGTGACTTGCCTACGCCCGCCTCAGCTACCGCCGCGATGATCTGTCCGCGCCCCGCTTTCGCCTGCTCCGCAGAGCGTTTCATTGCTTGTATTTCATTCTGCCGCCCGACGAACCGGGTGTAGCCGCGTCCGGCCGACCGCTGCAGACGATTGCGCAGAGGTCCCAGCCCCGTTACTTCGAATACCTCGACCGGTTCGCTGACCCCCTTGATCCGCGCGAGTCCCATATCGTTGATGGTGAAGTAGCCCTCGACCAAGTGGCGCACCGCGCGGCTTATCGCGATCGATCCCGGCGGCGCCAGCGCCTGTAATCGCGAAGCCAGGCTTATCGAGTGACCTATCGGCGAATACTCGGTGTCTGTCTCACCTGTCTTGATGGTTCGAACCACCGCTTCACCAACGTTGACCCCGATTCGGATCGAGATAGGTGGCTCTCCATGCTCACGCAACCGCTTCGAGTAACTCCTGAGGTCTTCCTGCATGCGCAAAGCGGCATAAAGCGCGAGCAGCGGATGATCCTCGAGCGCAATTGGTGCGCCGAATACCGCGAAGATTCCGTCGCCCGTCGATTGAGCAACGTACCCTCCGTAACGGTGGACCGCATCGATCATCAGCTTGAGTGCAGGATCGACGATCGCGCGCGCCTCTTCGGGATCGAGGTTCTCGATCATCTCCATCGATCCCTTGATATCCGCGAAGAGCGCGGTGACGGTCTTCCGCTCGCCTTCACTCGCCGAGGGATCATGCGGCAACGGCGCAGGACCAGACTCCGGTGCAGCCGGCTTCGCAGCACGCTCTTTCCCATCGAGAGGGGCGCCGCAACCGCGGCAGAACTTCGCTGGGGCCGAATATTCCGCACCGCACTTCGGACACTTGCCGGGGAAAGGAACTCCGCACTCAGCGCAGAATCTGGTGCCCGGAAGATTTTCGGAGCCGCATTTTGAGCAATGCATCTGCCGATTTCGGCCCGCTACGGCTTGACGACCTCGCCGCGATGGTTCTTGTACATGCGGTCGCGCCAGGCGAATACCTCGGCGAACGTTGGATCTTCGCCGACCTTATCGAGGTAAACCATCCGCATCGGCGGCTGAAAGACGAAAAACTCCTGCGGAGCCGCCTTGAAAAGCATCAACATCGCCGCGGTGGTTATGTCGGCGCGAGTGAATGTATCACCGACCAGGTATTCGCGACCGCTCAGGGTCTCCTTAAGACTCGTCAGGATTCTCGTGACCGTGAGCCTGCTCTGCTCTTCCTCGAATGGTGAGTATCCATACTTTTCCGCGAAGTACTTTCCGCTCTTCTGTGCTTCGGGGTCATCGATGCGGAGCAGGCGGCCGGTGATCATCACGCGGCCATGAGGCCCCAGCGCGTTTAGCGCGACTTCTTCCCATAGCGTTGCCGTCGCGCGCTCTTTCGCGGATTTGGGCAACAGCGGCGGCTCCGGTCGCGTTTCCTCAAGCCAGTCCAAAATCGCGCTCGAATCCGGAACCACCTTATCGTCAGTGATCAACACCGGCACCAATGCCTGGCCGGTCAATTTCTTCACTGAGGCTTCATCGACGCCGGCCTCATAATTCTGTTTCTCATACGGCAGTTTTTTGAATTTGAAGGCCCATCGGACCCTCTCCGACCAGGGCGATCCGTACATTGTGATCAGCTTGATTGTGCCCATGATGCGGGACCTCCGTGAGTCTAGTCGTTCTCAATTTTCTTGGCTGCTCGCGCAGATCGTAAAGCAATCGAACTTGGGCGCCAACGGTTTCTGTCTGAACTCTCGCTGAACCCGGTCTGAACTTTGCGGTAGGGTGATAACCAATTCGATCGCAGAAGACGTTAGATTGCTCGCCTCTCCCGTCGCGGACCTAAGCGGAAACCCACAATCTTGGGGGCGCCAGTCGATTGAGTTTCTCCACGTGGCGTGGGATACAAAAAAAGATTGAAAATAGGCGGTAAATAACGTGCATTTAACGTCGTCTTTGCTGCATGGACGAAATTAGACGGGCCGGGAACTGAAAATTAGACCGAAGCTGATCATCTCGCTCGCGGCGGCGGGCTTTCTTTGCATGAGCGTGGCCTTCGGTGCGCCAGCCGCGACCTCGTCAAACGAAGCCACGCTCGAACATAACTTCGACGCCCTGATTCACCCGGACGATCTGCGCGACTGGATGAAGCTGCTTGCCGCGCAGCCGAACCACGTCTCTTCGCCGCACGACAAATCCAACGCCGATCAAATCCTTGCCTGGTTCAAGAGCTGGGGCTGGGACGCGCATATCGAAACCTTCTGGGTGCTCTACCCCACGCCTATAAGCGAGACCTTGGAGCTGGTCGGACCCGATAAGTTCAAAGCCACGCTGCAGGAGCCGCCGATCCCCGGAGATTCCAGTGCGACCGCGACCGACCCTGCGCTTCCGGCTTACGTCGATTACCAGCACGACGGCGACGTCACCGCCGGCCTCGTTTACGTCAACTACGGGATGCTGGACGACTACAAGACCCTCCAGCGCCTGGGTGTCAGCGTAAAGGGTAAGATCATCATCGCGCGCTACGGCTCTGGATGGCGCGGGCTCAAGCCCAAGCTCGCGCAGGATCACGGCGCGATCGGCTGCATCATATATTCCGACCCTGCTCAGGACGGTTACTCGATCGACGAGACTTATCCCAACGGTCCGATGCGCCCGCCCCATGGCATACAACGCGGCTCGGTGCTCGACGTGGGGCTCTATCCCGGTGATCCGTTAACGCCTGGGGTCGGTGCGACCAAGGACGCCAAGCGGCTCAAGATTTCCGACGCGCCGACTATCTTGAAAATTCCGACGCTGCCGATCTCTTACGCCGACGCTCAGGTTTTCCTCGCGGCGCTGGCAGGTCCTGTAGCTCCTCCCGGATGGCGTGGCGCGCTGCCAATCACCTATCACGTTGGACCGGGACCCGCGGTAGTCCACCTGGCGGTGAAGTCCGATTGGCGGATCCGGCCGATCTATGACGTCATCGCGACCATGAAGGGCTCGACCTGGCCGGACCAGTGGGTGGTCCGTGGTAATCACCACGACGGTTGGGTGTTCGGCGCGACCGACCCGCTGTCGGGTCAAGTCGCGCTGCTGGCTGAGGCCAAGGCGTTCGGCGGCCTCGCCAAACAGGGTTGGCGGCCCAAGCGTACGATTGTCTATACGAGTTGGGACGCCGAGGAGCCGATGCTCCTGGGCTCGACCGAATGGGCCGAGCAGCACGCGACTGAACTGAAAAAGAAAGTCGTCCTCTATATAAACTCCGACTCCAACGAACGGGGCTTTCTGGAGGTTGGGGGCAGCCCCGACTTCCAGCACCTGGTGAACCAGGTCGCCGCCGATATAGTCGATCCTGAGACCGGCGTTTCTATCGGCCAGCGGCTGCGCGCAAAGATGCGAATAGCTGCGCTCGCACCGACCGCGACTGAACAAGTCAGGAACGACGCAAAGATCGTGGCGGATCCGGACAAGGACTTCCCTATCGCGGCGCTGGGTTCGGGTTCCGACTTTTCAGCCTTTCTTAATCATCTGGGTGTGCCCGCGCTGGATGTTGCTTTCGGCGAAGAGGGCCATTCCAGTGGCGTCTACCACTCTCGTTACGACACCTTCGAGCATCACAGCCGCTTCGTCGATCCGGGCTTCGTGTATGACGCGATGCTGGCCAAAACGATCGGACGGATCGTGCTGCGCGTCGCCGATTCCGAGCTTCCGCTCCAAAACGCGAGCGATTTCGCAGGCGCGGTCTCGGACTATCTCGATCAGGTGAAGAAGCTCTCCGATGACGAGCGGCAGGAGGCCGACACGCAAGCGAAGCTGCTACACGATCGGACGTTCCACCTGGCGTCCGATCCCACCAAGTCGAGCGGGCTGCCTACGGCGCTCGACCGCGTCCCGCACCTGGACTTCGCGGCACTCGAAGACTCCGTAGGACGGCTCAAGCGCAGCGCCAAGGCGTACGACGACGCGCTCGCGAAAAACGCCGCAAGCCTGTCCGCCGATCAGATCGCGCGCGTGCAGCTGTTGATGTTGGACATCGACCAGACTCTCGCGCCCAACGCGGGCCTGCCCGGTGGAAGG